>CBHFMJ010000006.1:0-22852 GCA_965994715.1 uncultured bacterium
GGAGCCGGTCGAGGGCAACACCGAGGATTGCGACGAGCCGGTCGAGGGCGACGAGACCGTCAAGGACGACGCACCGGAAGGAGGCGCGGAGGAAGGCGCCGACTCTTCCCCGACGCAGGACTACACCGCCGAGGACTGCCTCGCCGCGGCGGGTGACGCTGATGCCGAGAAGCCCGACGCGAAGCCGGTTCCCGGCGAGCTGCACGGGCCTGAGAACGCGATCGCCCACCTGCTGTGGAACTGCCTCGATCACCCGAACCACGGTCTCGTCAACGCCCTCACGAAGCACGCTCTGAAGCTGGACGCGTGGCTCGAGCGCAAGGAGCTGAAGGCGGAAAGCAAGGCGGAAAGCAAGGCGGAGCGTGACGCCGCGAAGGCTGAGCGCGAAGCTGCGCGTAACGCAGCCAAGGCCGAACGCGAGGCCGCCAAGGAGGCCGCGAAGGCCGCCCGCGACCTCAGCCACTCGAGCTAGCCGACCCGCGATCCCCGTACAGCCGTCAGCGAGCGCTCGAGGTGGCACCCGCCGTCATCAGGTCCGCGACCGATGACGAGGACTTCCCGAACTCCCACCACCCTGTGACCCACGGCTTCACGAAAGACATGCTCCGGCCGTAGACGAGCGGGATGCACGCGATCCGATCGGCGACCGCCATCCGGTCGGCCTCGTGGAACAGCTCGAGCCGTGAACGGTCGCTGCGCTCCTGGCGCGCCCGCTCGATCAGCTGGTCGAACTCCGGATCGGAGAACCCCCCGTAGTTGGTCTTGCTGTCGGTCTGGAACAGCAGGCGGAGGAAGTATTCGGGGTCCGCGTAGCCGGGGAGCCATCCCGTGATCACGATCGGGGCCATCTCCGTCGGATCTCCGATCGAGAGCGCCTGCTCCAGCGTCCAGGGCCGGACGGGGACGTCGAGATCGAGCACCTCCTTCCAGGTTCCGGACACGACGAGGAGGAAGTCGTCGAGCCACGTCTCGATGCCGGCGATCTCGAGGCCCTCGAGCTCATCTCGAGACAGTCCCGAGCGCCGGAGATGCTCGCGGGCCGTCTCCGGATCGAACCGCGGAACGATGTCCGGAGTGTGTCCCTGCAGCGCCGGCGGCACGATCCCTCCGTTCGCCACGACGAGGTTCGAGGGCACGTGCTCGGCCAGCAACTCGCGGTCCACGGCGGAAGCGAGCGCTCGCCGGAACTCGACGTTCCCCATCACCGGATCAGCGTGCCGGAACGCCAGGAACCCCGACCAGCTCGCGGCCCCGAGATGCGCTTCGTCCGAGATCCCCGGCACGAGGTCGGCCGTCTTCGGCGTGTAGCGCACGGTGACCGCATCCAGCTCGTCGCCGGCGTACGCGGCGATCGCATCGGGGATCTCCCGCCGCAGGTACTCGACCGTCTGGACGTTCCCGGGCCGAGGAGAGCCCGGCTCCTCACGACGCCGCAGGACGAGCCGGTCGGTTTCGCGTTCCACGATCTCGAACGCGCCGCTCACCACCTGCCTCCCGATCTCCGTCCATGCATCGCCGTCGCGCTCGATCGCGTGCCGCGGTTGCGGGCCTCCGTCGGGACGGTTCATCACGCTCATGAAGTACGGCGCCGGCGCCGCGAGCCGGAACTCGAGCGTCCGATCGTCGATCGCACGCACGCCGATCTGATCCGGATCCTCCGTGATCCGGAGGTAGTGGTCCTGTCCGTGCTCGAGGACGAAGTAGATCGCGACCGACGACCCCGGGGCGTCGGGGTTCAGCACGCGTTTGATCCCGTACTCCACGTCGTGCGCCGTCAAGGGCTCGCCGTCGGACCACGTCAGGCCCTCGCGGAGGTGGAAGACGTAGCGGAGGCCGTCGTCGGAGATCTCCCACCGCTCCGCGAGCGAAGGCACGATCGTCCGCTCCGGCCACGCCTCGACCAGCCGGTCGAACAGCTGCATGCAGAGCTGGATGTTCGGCCACGCGATCGCCGATCGCGGGTCGGGATCGTTCGGGAGGAAGCTGGTGCCCACACGCAGCGTCGCGGACGGCGGCTCGGTCGCCGGTTCCGGCCAGCGCCAAAGATCGAACGCCCGTTGGTACATCTCGTTCGCTTCCGCGAAGCGGAGCGACATGTGGAAAGCCAGCGCGAGCTTGAACAGGACGAGGGCGATGGCGTCCTGCTCGCCGCGTTCTCCCAGGATCGGCAACAGCTCGCGGTAGCTCGCGATCGCCTCGTCGAGCGCGTATTCCTGGCGCGCCCTGTCGCCGGCCATCGTCAGGTACGCGACCGCCTTGTCCTCGTCGGCCGCGGCGAGCCAATGATGCGCGAGCAGCCCTGCGACCTCCTCCTCGCGGCCGGCGTAGCGGTCCTCGAGCCATGAGGCGGCCTTCGCGTGGAGCGCGCGTCGCTCGTCCACGACGAGCGTCCGGTACGCGGCCTCCTGGATCAACGCGTGCTTGAACCGATATTCCGGTTCCGGCCAGCGCCGTGCCTCTCGGAGCAGGTCGAGCCGCATCAGGGACGAGAGGGACCCCTTCACGTCGCCGTCGCCGGTCACGGCCTCGAGGAGCGGCAGCCCGAACTCCCGCCCCAGGACCGATGCCGCCATCAGTGCGGCGTGGGGCTGGGGGTCCAGGCGATCGATGCGCGCGAGGATCACCTTCTCGACGGTCGGCGGGATCTCGACGTCGGCCTCGTGGTCGAACCGCCAGCCGTCGGCGTCGCGGACCAGCGAACCGGCGTCGGCGAGCGAGCGGACCAGCTCCTCGAGGAAGAACGGGTTGCCGTCGGCGTGCTCGAGGATCCTCTCCTCCATGTCTTCGGGCAGCGTGCCCGCGCCGACGAGCGAATGGAGCAGGTCGAGGCCGGCGTCACCCGAGAGCGCCTGGAGCGCCATCTCCGTGGTGCGGTGGGGAAGCTCCCTCGCGGCGTCGTCCTTGAGGCGCCAGGCGGGGTGGTCGCGCTCCTGACGGAGGGTGAGGACGAGGAGGAGCGCTGCGTCTTCGGTGTCGGGGAGCAGCCGCTCGAGGAGCTGCAACGAGGTGGCATCGGCCCAGTGCAGATCCTCGAGAGCGACGGCCACCGGGCCGTCCTCGGCGAGGCGCTGCAACCAGTGGCGCACGACCTCGAACGTTCGGTATTGAAGGGCCTCAGGGGAGAGCTCGCCGAGACGCGTCTGGTCGTCCGGCTCGAGGGTGAGCCCGAGCATCGCGGCGAGATACGGGGTGAGCTCGGCGGCGCGATCGCCGAAGAGTCGCTCGACGTTTCGGCGGAGGGCCACGCGGACCCGCATCTCCGGCTCGTCCGCGAGGACGCCGAGCCAGGAACGGACGAGGTCCCGGAACGGCCAGTAGGTCATCGACTCGCCGTAGGACACGCACTTGCCCTCGAGCCAGAGCGGGCGACCTTGTGGAGGCGAGCCTCCGACGAACATCTCGCGGAACTCCGAGAGGAGCCTGGTCTTGCCGATCCCCGGCTCGCCCGTCATGACCGCGATCGCCCCCGTGCCCTCGAGTGCGGCTCGCGCGAGTTCCCGAACGACCGCGAGCTCGCGCTCCCGCCCGACGACCGGCGCCTGGACGCCCTCGATCCCACGTGTCGTCACCGACGTCGCCAGCGGAGCGATCACGGATCGCGCGGCGACCGTGCCCGACTTCCCCTGCAGCTCGAGCTCCACCGGTGAGCCCCACTCGAAGAGGGGCTCCACGCGAGCCGCGGTGCCTTCCCCGACGAGGATCGTGCCCGGCTCGGCTTTCGCCTGGAGCCTCGCCGCCACGTTCACGGCGTCCCCCGTCGCCCCGTACTCCACCCGCGACCCCGCGCCGACGGCCCCCACCACGACCGGGCCGGACTCCACGCCGACCCGGACGCCGAATCCGTCGATCCCCCAGCTCCCGCGGACCTCGTCGGCGAACTCGCCCATCTCCTCCACGATCCGCAGCCCGGCGAGGAGCGATCGCTCGGGGTCGTCCTCGTGGGCGATCGGGGCGCCGAAGAGCGCGAGCACACCGTCGCCCGCCAAATCCTTGATCGTTCCGCCGAAGGCCTCGACCGCCCCCACGATCCGGCCGACGGCGTCCCCGACCACGAGCTTCAACTCCTCCGGCTCGAGCCGCTCCCCGAGGGCCGTCGACCCGACGAGGTCGGCGAACAGCGCGGTTACGAACCGCCGCTCCTCCCGCATCGCCGTTCCCGTCTCGCTCACGCCAGCATCGTCCCAACCGGCCCGACCCGAGGCAACCGGGAGCCGGGCGGAGCGTCGGTATCCTTCGGACCTCATGACGGAGCGGATGCTGGACGACACCCTCACCGCGACGTCGTTCGCTCCCGATGCAGCCGATGGGCCGCTTCCGGACCGGGCTCAGGTCGTCGTCATCGGGGGCGGGATCGCGGGGTCGTCGATCGCGTACCATCTCGCTGGGCTCGGGATCACGGACGTCCTGCTCCTGGAACGAGCCCGGATCGCCTCGGGGACATCGTGGCACGCGGCGGGGCTCGTCGCCCGGGTCCGCGGCTCCCATCCGATGACCGAGCTCGCGAACTACGGCGTGGATCTCTATCGAGGGCTCGGCGAGGAGACGGGCGTCGACGTGCACTTCCGGCCGACGGGTTCGCTCACGCTCGCGGAGAACGAGGGCAGGGTGACGGAGCTGCGGTACGCGGCCGCGATCGCCCGTCACCACAGGACCGAGGCCCGTCTCCTGGAACCCTCCGAGGTGCCCGAGGTGTGGCCGCTGATCTCGACAGACGGCCTCGTCGGCGCGCTCCTGCAGCCCGGCGACGGGACCGTGAACCCTGGATACGCGGCGCTCGCCCTCGCGAAGGGTGCGCATGACCGCGGCGCGACGATCCGCGAGGGCGTTCGGGTCGAAGAGCTGCTCCTCGACGGCCGGACGATGACGGGCGTTCGCACCGATAGGGGCGACGTCGAGGCCGAGACGGTCGTCCTCGCCTGCGGATTGTGGACCCGCGACCTGGCCGCGACCGTGGGCGTGCCGGTGCCGCTCTACGCGGCGGAGCACGTCCACGTCTCGACCGATCCGATCGAGGGCGCGCACGATCTGCTGCCGCTCGTGCGCGGACTCGACGGGTCCTTCTACGCGCGGCACCACGCCGGCGGGTTGATGATCGGCGCGTTCGAGCCGAACGGACGCCCGCGCTCGACCGCATCGATCTCCGAGGGGTGGGCGTTCGGCGAATTCGGCCCCGACTGGGAGCACTTCGCGCCCACGCGAGTGAACGCGGCGCGGCGGATCCCTGCGCTCGAAGACGCGGAGTTCACGCGGTTCCTCCGCGCCCCCGAGTCCTTCACCCCGGACGTGAACTTCTGCCTCGGCGAGACCGCCGAGGTCCGGAACCTCTTCGTGGCCGCGGGGTTCAACTCGCAGGGGATCATCTACTCGCCGGGGGCGGGTCGCGCCCTCGCCGAGTGGATCCGGGAGGGCGCTCCCGCGTTCGACGCCTCCGAGGTCGACGTGCGGCGTTTCGCATCGTCGCAGGCGAACGAGCGCTACCTCCATGAGCGGACGAAGGAGGCGCTCGGCCGGCTCTACGCGATGCACTGGCCGAACCTCCAGGCGACCACCGCGCGCGGCATCCGGCGCTCTCCCCTCTACGACCGATTGGACGCAGCGGGTGCCTGCTTCGGCGAGCTCAACCAGTGGGAACGCCCGATGTGGTTCGCGCCGGCCGGTGTCCGGCCGGAGTACGCGTACTCCTTCGGCCGGCAGAACTGGTTCCCATACGCGGCCGAGGAGCACCGCGCGGCGCGAGAGGCGGTGGCGCTCTTCGACCTGAGCTCGTTCGCCAAGTTCGAGGTGACGGGCGCGGACGCCCTGCGCCTGCTCCAACGGGTGTGTACGAACGACGTCGATGGGCGTACCGGGCGCCTCGTCTACACCCTCTTCCTGAACCTCAGTGGTGGGATCGAGAACGACGGGACGGTCACGCGCCTGGCCGCCGACCGGTTCCTCGTGATCACGCCGACCGCGACGCAGCACCGGACGCTGGAGTGGCTCCGTGCGGAAGCCGACGGCATGGCCGCGTCGATCGACGACGTGACGAGCGCGTTCGCCACGATCGCCCTGATGGGACCGCACAGCCGCGAGCTGCTGGGAAGCATCGCCTCGGCCGACCTCTCGAACGAGGGATTCCCGTTCTTCTCGGCGCAGGAGATCCAGGTCGCGAGCGCGCCGGTCCTCGTGATCCGGGCCTCGTTCGTCGGTGAGCTCGGCTGGGAGCTGTACGTGCCGTCGGAGTTCGCCGTGCACGTGTACGACACGATCCTCGAGGCGGGGAAGGGGTTCGGCCTCCGGCACGCCGGCTACCACGCGCTCGACTCGCTCCGGATCGAGAAGGGGTTCGTGCACGTCGGCCACGACGTCGGCCCGACCGACGACCCGTTCTCCGCCGGTCTCGGACATGTCGTGAAGCTGGCGAAGGACTTCGTCGGTGCCGAGGCGGCTCGCCGCGCGAAAGACACGCCGGGATCGCATCGACTCGCGAGCCTCACGCTCGATGATCCGGAGCCGATCCTCCTCCACGGCGAGTCCGTGATCGCCGACGGGAAGGTCGTGGGCACGGTGATGTCCGCGGCCTACGCGCACACGATCGGCGCGGCCGTCGGGCTGGCGATGGTGGAGGCCTCGGTCGTCGCAGACGAGACACCGGTCCAGGTGGACATCGCTGGCGAGATGGTGAAGGCCACGCTCTCCCTCAGCCCGCTCTACGACCCGAGCGGTGCTCGGATGCGTGCCTGACCCGAAGTAGCCTGGAAGACGTGCCCCCACACCAGGTCGCCGTCCGGCGGCGCTCAGTCGCGTTCGCGGCCGCGCTCCTCGCCGTCGTCGCCGGGTTCTTGCTCTGGCCGTCGCAGGATGCTGCACCGGTTCGCCCGGACCTCGGCGAGGGAACGATCTCGCCCTACTCGGGGCCCGACAACTACCTCGCGTGGGTCCCGGGGGGCTTCGACGATCCCGCCTTCCGCCAGAAGATGGAACGCCTGCCCGGCCTCGATGAGGCGGTGGTGGTGGCCGGCGACACGCTGTGGCTGCGCAGGACCGAGGATGCCCAGGGAGTGGTGGTGGACGAGCCCAAGAACCCGTTCGCGTTCCCGATCGACGCCTTCGCGGTGGACGCGAACGACTACGCGCCGTTCGTCGGCGCGAGCGTCCGCGACGAGATCGTTCGGGCGCTCGGTGCCGGCCGGGCGGTGCTGGGTGAGCACAGCGCGAGTCTCCGCCGCCTCGGCCCGGGCGGCAGGCTCGTGTTCCGGACCGGATCGGTCCGGGTCGGCGCGGTCGTCCCCGACGACGCGGTCGGGTGGTCCGAGGTGCTCCTGAACCGCGACGTCGGCCGCCAGCTGGGGATCGCGCACGAGCGGTACCTCCTGGCGCAGCCGTCCGAGGAGCTCACACAACCGGTCTGGAAGCGGAAGCTCATCCCCTTCGTGGGTGATGACCCCCTCCGCGTCGACGTCGCGGGCTCGACGAGGTACGTGCGGGTCGCGAGCGGTGTGCGCCCCCCGATCCTCGTGAAGCAGCGCTTCGGCGAGTTCGCCGCGACGCCGCAGGCAGACCCGGCGTACCTGGCGATCGACCCCGCCTGGGTCGAACGGAACATCGTCTCGACCGAGGTGCCGCTGCTCGGGACGGTGACGTGTCACCGGAAGCTGATCCCGATGGTCCGCGGCGCGCTCTACGAGATCGCCGCATCGAGCCTCGCGTCGGAGGTCAAGGTCTACTCCGGATGCTGGGCCTCCCGCACGGTCTCTCGGAGCCCGACGGCGCCGCCTTCGTACCACGCGTACGGCGCCGCGATCGATATCAACGCGCCCCAGAACCCGTACGGAACGAAACCGACGATGAACCCCGAGGTCGTCCGGATCTTCGAGAGCTGGGGTTTCAACTGGGGAGGCGACTTCCTGATCCCCGACGGCCACCATTTCGAGTTCTGGCGCATCCCGGATCAGCTCAGAGCAACCTAGGACGCGTCTCCCGATCCACGTCGTGTTTCAGTCCGGAAGCAGGACCGCTACGCCGCGGCAGGCGGTCCGAACCATGTGGTGAGCGCGTCGGTGAGCCCGCGTCGGGTGAGGTCCTCTCCCACCCAGGCCACGTGTCCGTCGGGCCGGATCAGCACGGCCGCGGGAGCGGTGACCGTCCCGATCGCCGGAAGCTCCCACGGACCAACGTATCCCGCATCGATCAGCTGAACGCGACTTAGCCAAGGAGTGATGTCGAAGGCGCCTGGCTCACCGAGGTTGAGGAGCACCGGCCGGGCATCGTGCAGCAGGCTGAAGACCCGCAGCGGGCCATCGGCGGTGACCAGATCGAGATCGGGCATGCGGCGACCGAGCAGCGGGTGTCCGTCGCCGAGGTCGTACCGGATGTCCAAACCCGACATCCTCGCGGCGGATCGTGTACGCGGCTCGTCCATGCTCAGCAGCTCGGACACGACGTCGCGCAGCGCCTCGATGCGATCGTCGACGCGCATGAGCGCGACTTGCGCCATCGAGTCGCGCAGCACGCGGGCGGCGACCGGGTGCCGCTCGGCATGGTAGGTGTCCAGCAGGCTTTCCGGCGTTGTCCGGTGGACCACCTGGGCCAGCTTCCAGCCCAGATTCACCGCATCCTGCACGCCGGTGTTGAGGCCCTGTCCACCGACCGGGGAATGCACGTGCGCAGCGTCGCCGGCCAGCAGGACCCGTCCCTCGCGATAGGCCGCGGCCTGCCGGGTCGTGTCGGTGAACCTGGAGATGAAGGTCGGACTGTGGATCCCGTAGTCGGTCCCGTAGACGGCGATGAGACCATCGCTGAGATCGCGCAGGGTGGGCTCGCTCGTGCCGATCTCGGACTCGGTCATCATGACCCCAACCGTTCCCCCTGGCTTGTAGACGACCTCGCCGTCTTCGATCTCGTACTCGACCTTGCCGAGGGCGTGCGTGCCCGAGGGAGTGCGGCGGATGCCCAATTCCGGCTCCTCGGTCATCTCGACCTGGGCGATCAGGCTGCTGGTCGTCGGATCCCACCCGGGGAACTCGATGCTGGCTGCCTTCCGGACCAGACTGCGTCCTCCGTCGCACCCGACGAGATACTCGGCCCGGAGCGACTCGCCGTCGGACAGCGCGATGTCGACGCCCGTGTCGTCCTGTGCGAAACCCGTCACCTCACGCGAGCGGTAGAACCGCACCGCGAGCTCGTCGACCCAAGTGGCGAGGATGCGCTCGATGTGGTTCTGCCACAGCCCGAGCCCGTAATTGTGGCGCGTTGGGAAGTCACTGATGTCCAACGGCGTCCCGGCGAACCCAGCGACCTGAGCCTTCTGGCCCTCCGCGAGGAATCGGTCGGCGATCCCGCGCTGATCGAGGACCTCGAGGGTGCGTGCGTGCAGACCACCTGCGCGCGAGCCGGGGAGTTCCTGGCTGGCGCGCCGCTCGACGATGGCGACGTCGACCCCCGCAAGCGCCAACTCGCCCGCCAGCATCAGCCCGGTCGGACCTCCTCCGGCGATCACCACCGCATGCTCGGTCATACCCGCGCTCCATCCTCGCAGTCGCCGAACCAACCCCCATGCGCCCCGACTTGACGTGCAACTCCTTGGTTGCGTATCATCACACGCAACTGAACGGTTGCGGAAGGAAGGAGGCCGAGATGGAGATCCCAGACGAGGTCAGGCGAGAGCTGGAGATCCGGGCACCTCGGGAACGGGTGTGGGCAGCGCTCACGGAGCCGGAGCAGCTCCTCCGGTGGTTCCCGGACAAGCGCGCCGAGATCGACCTGCGGCCCGGCGGCGACGCCGTCCTGGAATGGGACGAGGCCACAGCAGAAGCCGTGGTCGACGTGGTGGAGCCACCGGGCCACTTCGTGTTCCGATGGCGGCCGGAGGGACTCGTGCGCCCGTTCACGACCGTTTCCTTCACGCTCGAGGAACTCGAAGACGGCGCGTCGACGCGCGTGCGGCTCGTCGAGTCCGGATTCGCCTCGCTCCCAGATCAGATCGAGACCCAGTCGCAGAAGGGCAACGACGAGGGCTGGGCGCACGAGCTCCAGGAGCTCAAGGAGTACCTGGAGGCCGCATGACCCCAGATCCAGCCGGCGCGGTCTTCGCTGCGCTCGCCGACCCCACACGGCGGCGCGTCGTGCACGAGCTGTCGAAGGACGGCCCGCTCACCGCCACGGAGCTCGCTCGTCGGATCCCGGTTTCACGCCAGGCCATCGCGAAGCACTTCGACGCGCTGGAGGAAGCTGATCTCGCGACCGCCACCCGTGTCGGCCGCGAGACCCGGTACGAGCTGCGCACCCGGGCTTTCGCCGAGGCGGAGGCCTGGATGCGTGCTATCGGGGCGATGTGGGATCAGCGCCTCGCCGCGTTCAAGGAGTTCGTGGAGTCGGTGCCCTCGGGCTCGACGGGAAGGAGGAAGCGATGATCGGTTCCGTGCATCCGGAGGTGAGCAGGGAACTGCAACGCGCGCGCCGGGACGAGATCGTCCGAGCACTGAAGGGATGCCGCCGCGCGACCGCTCGGCCCCCGAAGGAGCAGCCATGACAACCCCAAGGCGCGACGACGAATCGATAGTTGAACCCGTCCGCAAGCGCGTCCGCGTCGACCGAACCGCGGAAGAGGCATTCCGACTCTTCACGGAGAACATCGACCGATGGTGGCCCGTGGACCTTTTCTCACGGGCCGCCGACGAGCAGTACGGCGACGGCGTCAAGGTGGAACGCGTCGTCTTCGAGACCCGCGCCGGTGGACGCCTCTTCGAGGTCACGTCCGAGGGTGTCGAAGGCGTCTGGGCTGAGGTCGTCGACTTCGAGCCACCCACCCGGATCGTGCTCGCGTGGAAGCCGAACGACCGGCCAGAACCGCCGACCGAAGTCGAGATCCGCTTCGAACCCGACGGCGACGGGACGATCGTGAGGCTCGAGCACCGAGGATGGGACAAGCTCGGCGCTCGGGCGGCGGAGGCCCGGCAGGGTCACGACGGCGGATGGCAGGTCCCGTTGGAGCGCTTCGTCGCCGCCGCGGCCGCCGGATAGGCTCGAGACGATGGCGATCGTCAGGCTGCGCGCGCCGCTCAGAGACCTCGCCGGTGGCAACCGTGAGGTCGCGATCGACGGTTCGTCGGTGGGCGAGGTCCTGCAGGAGCTCGAGCGGCAACACCCCAGGATCGAGGGGTGGGTCCTGGACGAACACGGTCGGGTGCGCCGGCACGTGAACGTCTTCGTGAACGGTGAACGTGTCCGGGAGGACGCGGCGGTCGCCTCCGACGCGACCGTGCACGTACTCCCGTCGATCTCAGGAGGCGAGCGATGACGGAGCTGCTGGTCGGTACGAAGAAGGGGCTGTTCGTCCTCCGGGGCGACGCCGGCGCGGAGAAGCCGTTCGACGTCGCGGCCCGCGCGTTCCCCGGCAACGTCGTGGAGTTCGCGATCCGCGATCCCCGGAGCGGCCGCTACTTCGCGTCCGTGACGTCCGGGCACTTCGGCCCCCGCGTGATGCACACGATGGATCCGACGGGCGAGTGGGAACCGACGACCGGACTCGGGTACCCCGAGGGGAGCGATTGGAGCCTGGAACGGATCTGGTCGATCAAGCCGGGTGAGGCCGACGGCCTGATGTACGCGGGCGTCGCGCCGGCCGGACTGTTCGCCTCCGCGGACGGCGGGATGACCTGGGAGCTGAACCGGGCGCTGTACGACCAGCCCACCCGCTCGTCGTGGCAGCCGGGGGCCGGCGGGCTCTGCCTCCACTCGATCGCCACGTGGCCGGGAGATCCCTCGCGGCTCGCGATCGGGATCTCCGCGGTCGGCGTGTGGCTGAGCGAGGACGGCGGCGAGTCGTGGCGCCACGGCAACGAGGGTCTGGTCCCCCGCTACATCCCGGAGGACGCGAGGGAAGGAACGCTGGACCTCTGCGTCCACAACATGCACCGGGCGCCGCTCCGGCCGGAACGGCTGTTCATGCAGTTCCATGGCGGCGTCTACCGCAGCGACGACGCGGGCGAGAGCTGGATCTCGATCGCAGACGGCCTCCCGGCGGACTTCGGGTTCCCGATGGTGCTCGATCCCGCCGATCCCGACTCCGCGTTCGTGAT
Organism: uncultured bacterium; assembly: GCA_965994715.1. Classification (GTDB taxonomy): domain Bacteria; phylum Actinomycetota; class UBA4738; order UBA4738; family HRBIN12; genus JAJNBA01. The sequence continues at coordinate 12,060 of CBHFMJ010000006.1, forward strand.
CCCGATGAACAGTGACGGCGACCGCGTCACGGTCGACGGGCGAGCACGTGTCTACGGCACGCGGGATGCGGGCGAGTCCTGGACGTCGCTGAGCGACGGGCTCCCCCAGGAGGACGCCTTCCTCACGATCCTCCGGCAGGCGTTCGCGGTCGGCGGCGAGGGCGCGGACATGGGCCTGTACTTCGGGGCAACGTCCGGCGACGTGTTCGGGTCCGCCGACGCGGGAGCCTCCTGGTTCACGGCGCACGAGCGGCTCGCGCCCGTGAACTCCGTCCGAGTCGCCTAGTCGGGCCTCGGATCCGCGAACCTCCCCGGCGTGTCAGTGGGGGGGTTCATGATTGGGCGCATGGGAGAGATCGTCTCGCTCGCGGAGTATCGCGACCGCCAGAACCCCGGGCTCGTCATGATGCAGCGCCTGGAGCGAGCGGTCGGCCGGTTGGATGTGGTGGTCCAGCGGCGACCGGGGAAGATGGCGCCCACGGTCGAACGCGAGCTCCTGCTGATCGCGCACGCGGTCTCGTCGGGCATGCCCCGCGACGCGGCGGATCGTGCCGAGCGACTCGCGGACCTCCTGGAGCATCCCGCCGCGTCCGGCTCCTGACCTCCGCCGTTGCGGAGCATCACGAGGCGGGTGTACGGTCGGAGCGCTATCGAGAGGTAGCTGCGGGGGGAGCAGAACCCACGCGCGAGTCTTGCCGCGGGAGGCATGCTCAGGTCCCCGGGCCACGTGAGGTCCGGCAACCCGAGCACGATGCAGACGAGACGCCTGATACCTGCTCCTCCCGCTCTCCCGTCTCCGGGCGCCGTCAGGACGCCTCGCGCAGGATGTCCCGGCCACAGGTGGTCGCTCCCCGCCGATCCAGCGCGTCCCGCCACTCCGACAGGAACGGCACGAGGAGCTCGGCCTCGAGGTGCTGGAAGCCCTCATCCGGGTGGATCCCGTCTGTCTGCACCGCCTCATCAGGCACGAAGGCGGTCCAATCAGCGATCGAGACGTTCGGGTAGGTCGGCGCGACCTCCTTGATCGCCGCGTTGACCTCGGGGATGATCAGGTCGTCCTCCGGACCCCTCGCCGTCTGCCAGATCACGAGCGGGATGCCCGCCACGGTGTCGAGGGTCTCGACGAGGTGGGCACGGAACACCGCGGGGGACGTGTCGTTGGTGCCGAGCTCGATCACCACGGCGTCCGCGTCCTGTTCGACGGCCGCCTGCGCCAGCTCGACGCCGGACGACGACGATCGACCCACCTCGGCGTCGAGGGTCAGGCTCCAATCGGCGAGAGCCGCCTCCACCTCCTCACGCCCGCCATCCATGATCGAGTCCCCGATGATCCACACGATCGGTGGATCGTGCAGCGCCCGCCGCCCTTCGAGCCGGAGCCATCGCTCCGCGCGGCCCTCCTCGCGGACGAAGACGAGCCGCTCCGGCTCGACGATCGGATCGCCCTCCATCGTCGGGCTCGACGAGCCGGCCGACGTGGGCGTCGGCGAGGGCGGAAGCGGGTCGGCGATCAGAACTTCCGTGCCTCCCGCGGCTCCGGCGAAGCGGACCTGCGCCGGGAGCGTGCTCACCGGGACGGCGAACGGACCACCGAGGAACAGGGCGGGCCCGTTCACCGAGGAGATCCGGAGGACGGGGATCGCGGCCGGGGCACAGCGGTACAGGACGAGCACGTCGCCCGGCACGCACGAGCCGTCCACCTCGAACCGTTGCACCGTGGCTCCGTTCACCTCGGCGGCCACGCAGGTCTCCCCGGTGGAGCTCGGGTCGATCGTGGACGGGTCGAGCGGCGGCGCCGGCGGACGGCTCCCGTCGCACGCGCAGACCAGGAGGACGAAGCCGAGCACGAGCGGGACGACCTTCACGAGGAGGACGCGGCGCGGCGGCTGGCGGCGCGCGAGCGCAGCACCACCCAGATGAGCACCGCGGCGACGCCGGCCGCCGCGAGGGCGGCCGTCACGGTCGCCGTCGGACCGGGGACGGCCGAAGCCAGCCGGGTCCGCATCCGCACGGGCCGATGGAAGTCGCGGATCGGCCAGCCCTGTTCCTCCGCCACCCTCCGCAGCTCCTTGTCGGGGTTCACGGCCACGGGGTGACCGACAGCGCCGAGGAGCGGCAGGTCGGTCACCGAGTCGCTGTAGGCGAAGGAACGCGTCAGATCGATCCCCATCCGGTGGGCCACGGCGCGGACCGCGGCGGCCTTCTCCTCGCCGTACGCGTAGTACTCGAGCGCTCCGGTGTACCGGCCGTCCGCGCCGATCGCAGCGCGCGTGGCGATCACGCCGGAGACGCCGAAGTGGCGCGCCAGCGGTCGGACGACCTCTTCCGGTGAAGAGGACACGATGTAGATGCGTCTGCCCTCGGATCGATGGAGCTCCATCAGATCGAGCGCCTCGGCGTAGACGTAGGGATCGATCACCTCCAGGATCACGTCTTCGACGAGCCGCTCCACCTGCGCGCGATCCCAGCCCTTCGTGAGCTGGAGCATCCCTTCCTTCAGGCGCTCCATCTTCCCCTCGTCGGCTCCGACGAGCAGGTAGACGAGCTGCGCGTACGCCCCGCGGAGCAGCTGACCGCGGGAGACCATCCCCGCCCGATACAAGGGGCGAGAGAGCGCGAGGGTGCTGGACCGCGAGATCACGGTCTTGTCCAGATCGAAGAATGCCGCTTCCATCGGAAGAACCATCGTACGGGCACCCCGTGACGTTGAGGGGGAACCGCCGGAACGCCTCAGCCGAAGACGATCTCCTCGCCTTCGCGGGCGAGGTCGACCGCGCCGTCGCTCCAGAGCTCGCGGACCCGCTCGCAGAGCGCTTCGAGCTCGTCGTCGGAGTGGTTGGGGTCGTGATGGAACAGGAGGAGCCGTCGCGCGGACGCGAGTCGAGCGAAGTCGGCGACGTGATGGGTACTGGAGTGACCGAACCCCGCGCGCTCCGGGTATTCCTCCTCCGTGTACTGGCAGTCGTGGATCAGGACGTCGACGCCCGTGGCGACCTCGAACCCGGACACCCACTCGGGCTCCACCCTCGACAGGTCGACCGACAACGCCGGCTCGTGGTCGGTGAGATAGGCGAGGCTCCGGCTTCCGTCCTCGATCCGGTAGCCCACGGTCGGGCCCCGGTGGATGATCGGACGGGCGATGATCGTCGCCGAGCCGAGCATCCACGGCTCGTACGGAGCGTCGTGGAGCTCAAGCTGGGCGGGCACCTCAGCGAGCCGGACGGGGAACAGGGGCGGCGAGAGGTACTGCGAGATCCGATCGGAGAGCGACCGCGTCGGCGAGGGCGGCCCCCAGATGTGTAGCTGCGCCGTCCGATCCCACAGCGGCGCGAAGAACCCGAGCCCTTCGAGGTGATCGAGGTGGAGATGGCTCAGCAGGATGTCGATGCGTCTGGGCGCTGTCCCGTCCAAGGTCGCTCCGAGCGCCCGGATCCCCGTCCCCGAGTCGAGGATGACCAGGCTCCCGTCGTCGAGGCGCACCTCCACGCACGAGGTGTTGCCGCCGGTCCGGACGGTATCCGGTCCCGGCGACGCCAGCGAGCCCCGGGAGCCCCAGAACCTGGCGCGCACCTCAGGCCTCCCCGGCCGGCTCCCAGAAGACGGCGAGTCCGCCCACGAGCTGATCCTCTTGCGCGAACAGCGGCACGGCCACGACCTCGAGGTCGTGGGTCCGCCCGTCCATCGACTCGATCCGCAGATGCCCGTGGCTAGGGATCCCTTCGCGGAAGGCCGAGGCGAGCGGCAGGTCCGCGAGGGGGATCGGCGCTCCTGACTCGTCGACGGGCTTGAAGGTTCTCGCGAGCTCCGCGCTACTCATCTGGGCCTCGGCGTACGGACGTCCCAAGATCCGCTCCGCCGGTTCGTTGAAGAAGACGAGATCTCCGTCCGGATCGACGAGGAGCATGGCGCTCGCGAGGTTCGCGGCCAGGTCCTTCGCCAGGATCAGCGCGATGTGTCGCTGCTTCGGCGGCGCCGGCTCCGTCACGTTCGCGACGCTACACCACGAGCCCCGAGGCCGACGCAGCTATCCTCGGACACGGAGGCGTCTGGGTTCCTGGTGGGCCCCGCGGTCTTCAAAACCGACGAGAGGGCGACGAGCTCTCTGGCGGGTTCGATTCCCGTCCGCCTCCGCGACCTGCACGTTGCTGAGGCGCGACGGGTCCGGGCTCCTGCCGGGACCGGCGGAGGGTTAGGCTGAGACAACGTGCGGAGGGCCTGGAGGCCCGGGAGGGAGACAAGCATGGACAAGGTCGTGCACTTCGAGATCCCGGTCGACGATGCGGCACGGGCTCGGGAGTTCTACGGCTCCGCCTTCGAGTGGGAGCTGGACGAGGCGGACATGGGTGGCGGCAACATGTACACGACGGTGACCACCACCCCGATCGACGAGGCCACGCGGCTCCCCACGGAGCCCGGCGCCATCAACGGCGGCCTGTTCCAGCGGACCGCGGACACGCCCACCCCGGTGATCACGATCGGCGTGACGTCCATCGACGAGTCGCTGAAGAAGGTGGACGCCGGTGGTGGCACCACCATCCAGCCGCGCACCGAGATCCCGGACATGGGCGCCTACGCGTACTTCAAGGACTCCGAGGGCAACGTGGTCGGGTTGTGGGAGACCCGCATCTGATCGCCACATCCTGAACCGCGGTCGCTGAACGGGCCATGGTGGGCCCGGGCGGCGAAGGAGAAGCTCGGCCGGAAGGACGCCGGGTATGCTCCCCGCTCCGACCGGACCGGAGCTTTCGTGCGAGAACTCCAGACACCGAACGAGCGGGGTGATGACGCGGCCCCCGCGACGCCCGCACCCGATCATTGGAGCGGATCGAAGCACGTCGTCCAGGTCCGGCCTCACGTGTGGAACTGGCTCGCCCCGCGGATCGGCGCTGGCGCTGTGCTGGAGATCGGCCCGGGGCTCCGGCCGACCGCGCCCGTGGCCACGTCGACGTTCATCGACGCATCGACACACGCCCTGCGGAGTCTCGCGGCACGTGGCGCGACGACGGCGGCCGTCGAGGGGGCACTCCCGTTCCTCGACAACTCCTTCGACGCGGTGCTCGCCTTCGAGGTCATCGAACACGTCCAGGACGACACGGGCCTCCTCGGCGAGATGGCCCGCGTCAGCCGGCCCGGCGGAGTACTGATCCTTTCCACCCCGGTGCACGCCACGATGTGGTCACCCCTGGACGAAGCGTGCGGTCATGTCCGTCGAGACGAACCGCCCACCCTGTTCGAGAAGGTGCGGACGGCCGGCTTCGAGATCGGTGGCTATTCGTGGACCCCCGCACCCTCCCGACTCCTCACGGGCATCCGGGCCCGGGCCCTTCGATCGAGTCGCCGGCTCTCGACCGCGTTCGTGCAGGCGCTGGTGTTCCCGATCCATGCCGCCGCTCAGCGGATGTTCGCGAGGGTGAGGTGGCAGGCTCCGGCCGAGCCCGTGCCGGACGACGCGGATGACGTGATGCTCTGGGCGACGAAGGCCGATCGCGGATGAGGGAGGACCCGGAGGGCGATCGCCCTCCGGGTCCGTCCGCCGAGCTCTCCGCGGTTACGAGTAGTACCGACCGTAGTACCCGCCGAGCTCGTCCTGATACGTGGGGTCGATCCCACGCTCCGGGTCGTACTCGGGAGCGTTCTTGATCTCCTCCTTCGTCCGGTCGACGAAGACGGTCCGAGCGTCGAGGTCGATCCGCTCCACGGTCTGCGCCGGCAGGAGCACCTTGCGGCCGAAGATCCAGGGACCCGTGTCCACGACAACGTAGCTCTTCCCGGCATCGGCGGTCGACTCGTCGACCTTTCCGATGCTGCCGTCGCGAGCCTCGATGCCGAAGCCGACGAGATCCACGGCTGGCTGCAACACCACATCTGTGCGGTACGTCCACATCTCGATCACGAACATCCACCTCCTTGGGGGGATGAGCGCCGTCGGTCGACGACGCTCACATCGCCGCTACCCCGGACGTGCCGAGGAGAAACGTTCGCCGCATGGGCATCGCGGGTAGAGACATCCCAGACGGACTGGAAAGGACGTGTTCCGAGTGTTCTCGTGGTTGTGGAGATTCTCGCCCGTGGGTCGCCTGACAGCCGCGTGGTGGGCGTGGCGGAATCGGAGGGAAGTGGGACGGTGGCTCCGATTCGCGTGGCGGGCTGTGCCGCCGTCGGCCGCTGACCGGGGCGACCTCGTCGCCGAGGCGAGGCTCCGTACCGCGCTCGCGCGGGAGCCGCGCACCCGTGGCGCCCGATCGCTCACCGTTCGGGTGCACGCTCGGACCGCGTTCCTCGGCGGGAACCTCCCGTCGGACGTCCACGACCTCGCGTACGCGATCGCTCGGCGCACGGCCGGCGTACTCCGCGTCGAGTGCGGGATCCGCGACCGCGGTCGCCGACGCGCACCGGAGACGCACCACCATCCCGGCGGCGTCGCCGCGCTCCCTCCTCCCCCTCCGGAGCGTCAGTCGGCGAGATCGATCTCCTGATCCATCGCGTCGGGCGCGACCGTGCCGACGGTGCCGCGCCTGATCGCACGGAGGTAGAGGAGCAGGATCGGCAGTCGCAGCAGGCCGGCGAGCGTGAGGGCCCACGGCACCGAGACGGCACGGCCGACCCCTCCGACCACCGGCCCGGCCATCGCCTGACCGACGGCATCGGCCTGGCCTCCCATCGAGTTGATCGTGGCCCGGGTCGCGGGGTCGAGCCCCTGGTTGATCCAGGCCGTGAACACCGGACCGCGCACGCTCCGGAGGCCGCCGACGATCCAGAAGAGGATCGCCGCCCACCAGAAGCTTCCGGCGAACGCGAACCACACGACGCTGACGATCAGCGATACGTCGACGAGAGCGAGGAGCTTCGCCACGTGTCCGTGGCCCTCCAGATGCCCCCGGCGCCGCACGTAGGAGAGCGCGGCGATGCCGAGTACCAGTCCCACACCGTCGAGGATCCCGAACCACACGATCGGCTCGAGGTCGCCGAGCGAGGGCAGTCCGATGCCACTGAGGAGCTGGAGATCGGATAGTCGATCCCAGCCCTCGGTCGAGGCCCCGTGCAGCACAGCCGTCGCCAGGATCAGGAGCAGGATGTGATGTGCACGGACCTGTTGGATCGCATCCCGCATCGTGACGTGCATCGAGTGTCGGAGCTTCGCCCCGGCGTCACGGGTGGGGCGCCGGGTCTCCGTCATCCCGACCGCGAGCGACAGGCCTAGCGCGATGTATCCGAGACCGCAGACGAGGATCGGGAGCCGGAGCGCGATCGACGCGAGCGCCACGCATCCGGCGATCCCGACCAGCGCCCCGCCGTTGAAGAACTGCTCGCTCCGGACGTAGAGCGGTCGCGCCGCGTCCTCACCCACTTCATCGGTGAGCCAGGCCACGTCCGCGCCGCTCACGAACGTCGCCGACACGCCGTAGAGGACCTGCGACAGGGCTGCGGCCCCGAAGGAGTCGGCAGATCCCAGCATCACGAACGCGATGCCCGTCCCGACGTACCCGATCACGATCGACCACTTCCGGCTGACCGTGTCGGCGACGATCCCGGTCGGGACCTCGAACAGGAGATACGAGACCTCGAGGATCGTGCCCATCAGCACGAGTTGGAGCGGATCGAGCCCGACCTGAAGGATCAGGAAGACGCTGTAGACCGTGCTGTCGAGGTGGAAGAGGAAGCCGTCGATCGTCCACATCGCGAGCCAGACCCGCCCGGCCCGCCACCGTTCCATGGGACGTCAGGACGCCGGGACGGACGCGATCAACGGCATCCAGCATTCGAGGACGGTCCCTTCACCGGGTGCGCTGAGCACGCGACACCACCCACCGGCGAGCTCGGCACGCTCGGTCACGGTCGCCAGGCCGAGGTGACCCGGCGCCGCCCTCTCGGAAGGATCGAACCCGTCGCCGTCGTCCACGATCCTCAGCAGGAGTCCGCCCTCCAACGAGGTCAATCGGACGTCCACATGGGTGGCGTTGGCGTGCTTCCGGGCGTTGGTGACGCCTTCCTGCGCGATCCGATAGAAGGACACTCGGGCCTCGGGAAGCGGCTCGTCGTCGAGCTCGTTGATCACCTCCCAGGACCATCCGGTCTCCTTCGCGGAGTGCTCGAGGTACATCGCGATCGCCGGCGTCAGCCCCTCGAGGTCGAGCGCCACGGGACGGAGCTCGAACAGGAGGTTCCGCAGGCGGTCGATCGCCGATCGCAGCTCCTCGGCCAGCTCGCCCAGTTCGTGGGCATCGAACCGATCCGGACGAGCGAGCAGCAGCTGCAGCCGCATGTCCACCGCGCTCATCACCTGGATCGGGTCGTCATGGATGTCGGCCGCGATCCTGCGACGCTCCTCCTCCTGAGCCGTCTCCAGCAGCTGCGCCAGCTCACGTCGCTGGGCGACCATGCGTCGGACCTCTTCGAGGCTCGAACGCAGCTGCCCCTCCGCGAGTTTCTGCGGCGTGATGTCCACCATCACGCCGCGCCAGTACACGACGGTGTCGTCCTCCGCTCTCACCGGCACGGCCTCGTCGCGGATCCACACCTCCCGACCCGCCTTCGTGAGGATCCGGTACTCGGCGAAGAACCGTTCGGCATTGGCGTTGCTGCCCCGGTGTTCCTGTACCACGCGCTCGCGGTCGTCGGCATGGATCGACCGGACCCAGAGCTCCGCGTCCTCCATCCATTCCCGGACGCTGTACCCGAGGAGGTCCACGATCTGCGGGCTCGTGTAGAGGTTCGTCGAGAGCTCGTCCGGTCGGTCGATGTAGAGGATCGCCGGCGCCCCCTCCACCAGTTGCCGGTAGGCGTCCGGGTGCAGCTCCTGCGGCGGCCACTTCGACATCCGGCTCACACCCTCGAGATGATCGCCGCGAGCAGGGCGATGCGCGGCACGATGCTCGTGAGGTCCACCCACTCGGCAGGCCCGTGATCGTCGCCGCCGATGGGACCGAGGCCGTCGATCGTCGGCGTACCGGCCGAGCTCGTCGTGTTCGCGTCGGAGGCGCCGCCCGTGGCCGCATCGCGGAGCTCGAAGCCGAGCTCCGATGCGGCCCCGACGGCGATGTCCACGATGCGGCGACCGCCCTCGCCCTTCTCCATCGGCCGATGCCAGCCGTGGGCGTCGATCGTGATCCGCACGTCGGGGACCGCCGGGTCGGCACAGATCCGCTGCACCTCCGCCTCGGCCTCCTCGAGCGCCGCGAGCTCGGGCGACCGGAGGTCGACGTGGAGCTCGCATCGCTCGGCGACGACGTTCGAACGGGTCCCGCCCCGGACGACACCGACGTTCGACGTCACACCCGGCCAGCGGTCGTTGAGGCCCTGGAGCGCCAGGATCGTGTGTGCGGCTTGGAGGATCGCGTTGCGGCCCTTCTCCGGCTCGACGCCCGCGTGCGCCGCCTTGCCTTCGATCGTGATCGTGAAGTCCGTGATCCCTTTGCGTGAGCTCACGATGTCGCCGTTCGCGCGAGCTCCCTCGAGCACGAGCGCGACGTCGTGCGCCGGGGCCAGCTCGCGGATGACCGGCCCCGAGAAGGGCGATCCGATCTCCTCATCCGGATTGCACACGTAGGTGACGGTGCCGAAGCCGTCGAAGCCGACGTCCTGTAGCACGTGCGTGGCGAAGAATCCCGCCAGCAGGCCAGCTTTCATGTCGGAGACGCCGGGGCCGCGGGCGATGTCGCCCTCGATCGAGAACGGACGCTCGGCCACGGTGCCGTCGTCGAAGACCGTGTCCAGGTGACCCACGAGCAGCACGTCCGGTCCCCCGGCCCCCCGAAGGGTCCCGATCACGAGATCGCCGAGCTCCCCGTCGTGCGACCGACGATCGACCTCCCACCCGTGATCGAGGAACCGGCGCTCGCAGAGGTCCGCGATCCGGTTGACGCCCTCCGGCGAGTACGAGCCGCAGTCGACGTTGACCATCGTTTCGAGCGCGTCGAGGAACTCCGGGTACCTGGCCTGGGCTCGGTCGCGGAGCGTCTGGACATCCATGGGCGACGCCGACGCTAGCATGAGCCGCTCGCAGCGAGAGGGAGACGGTGACGCGAGAGGCGATCGGCGCGGTGGTGGACGCGATCGGCAGCGAGGTCCGGATCGAGGATCTCGGGATCGACGCGCCGGAGGCCGGCGAGGTCCTCGTGCGTCTCGTGGCGAGCGGCGTGTGTCACTCCGACCTGTGGGCGATCGAACACGGGAACTGGGGGGCGCCGTTCCCGATGCTCCTCGGCCACGAGGGAGCCGGCATCGTCGAGGAGGTGGGCGAAGGCGTGGACACGCCTCGCGTGGGCGACCCCGTCGTGCTGGCATGGGCGGTCCCGTGCGGCAGGTGCGGACCGTGTCGGCGCGGCGTCCCTCGTCGCTGCTCGCACGCGTGGCAGCAGCCTCCCCGCGTCCACCGGGCGCGGGACGCCACGCCGCTCGCGGGTACCCTCTCGCTCGGCACGCTCGCCTCGCACACCGTGGTCCACTCGGCGCAGGCGATCCCGATGCCGCCCGAGCTCCCGCTGCGGAGCGCGTGCCTCCTCGGCTGCGGCGTCTCCACGGGGGTCGGAGCGGCGATCCAGACGGCGAAGGTGTGGCCCGGCGCCCGCGTGGCGGTGATCGGACTGGGTGGGATCGGTCTCGCGGCCCTGCAGGGGGCGAGGATCGCGGGCGCCGAGCGGTTGATCGCAGTAGACGTCGCCGCCCCGAAGCTCGCCTGGGCCGAGCGGTTCGGTGCGACGGACACTGTCGACGCCTCCGCCACCGACGCCGTCGCGGCGGTTCGCGAGCTCACGCAGGGCGCCGGCGTCGACTTCGCGTTCGAAGCGACCGGG
>CBHFMJ010000007.1:0-22415 GCA_965994715.1 uncultured bacterium
CCTCGGCTCCGCGAACAGGTACAGCTGCCACCATTTCGGCGCATCGCTCGCCGCGGCGATGCCCTCGACATCGTCGACCGCGGTGGAGGACACCACCGCGATCGTGCCGGCTGTCGCCGCACCGCGGACCGTGCCCCGTTCCCCGTCGGGATGCGCCCGACCCTGGTACGCCCACGGCGCCACGAGGACGGGGAAGGCGACGGGCGTTCCGAGGATCTCCGTCGACGTATCCGGCGATCCCGATCCGCGGAGGACACGCGGCTTGATCACCCAGCGATGGAACGCGCGCAGGTTCTCCTCGAGGGCACGCTCGTCCCCGGCACCGCCGGCGTAGTAGTCGTAGACATCGGCGTCCAGCTTCGCCTTCGCGACGGGCTCGTAGTCGTCGACCTGGAGGTACCTCGGCGCGGGCATGTCCCGCGAAGGGTAGCCGACATGGCGGGCCCGGCCGGCTCGCGGCTATCGTGAGCTCGTGGCTCGGGTGACGGTCTTCGGCGCAGGCGCCATGGGGACGGCGTTCGCGATGCACGCCGCCCGGGCGGGCCTCCCCACCTCGCTCTGGGCGAACGAGCACGACCTCGCCGCCTACGCGGCGATGCGCGACGAACGGAAGCATCCGCTGCTCACGGAACATCTGCCCGACGGCGTCGAGCTCCTGGGCCCGAACGACCTCGAGACCGCCTCCCGCGACGTGGAGATCGCGGTGCTGGCGGCGAACTCGGCGGGCGCCCGTTCCCTCACCACGATGGTGCGGGAGCACGTCACGGGCGCACGCGTGGTCGTATCCGTCGCCAAGGGCCTCGAGCCGGCCTCCGGCAAGCGCATGAGCGAGGTCTACGGGGAGGAGATCGCGGGCACCGACGTGGTCGTGGTGGGCGGCCCGTGCCTCGCGCGTGAGCTCGCCGAAGGCCTCCCCACCGCGGCGGTCTGGGCTTCCGGGGAGGTCTCCGTGGCGGAGGAGTCCGGCAAACCGTTCGACGACCAGCGCTACCAGCTGTCCTATACCGACGACGTGATCGGCGTGGAGCTCTGCTCGATGATGAAGAACGTCGCCGCGATCGGACTCGGCCTCCTCGACGGACTCGGCAAGAGCACAGGGATCGGCTATCAGAACGCGAAGGCCGCGCTCTTCACGAGGGCCGCCCGCGAGATCGTGACGCTCGTGACCGCCCTCGGCGGCAGGTCCGAGACCGCGATGGGCCTCGCCGGCATCGGCGACCAGCTCGTGACGAGCCTCGGGGGTCGCAACCGCCTCTACGGCGAGCTCGTGGGCACCGGGGATCCGCCGGAGGACACGCTCCGGGAGCTGGAAGCCGGAGGGCTCACGGTGGAGGGCGTCGAGTCCACGCGCCACGTCCGCCGGCTCGCTGCGCGAGCGGCGCTCGACCTCCCGTACCACGAAGCGATCCACCGGGTGCTCTTCGAGGGGGCCCGGCCACACGACGTCCTGGAGGTGCTCCGATGACGAACCGGATCCGTCCCGACCGCAACCTCGCGATGGAGCTCGCGCGGGTGACCGAGGCCGCAGCACTCGCCGCCGGGAGCTGGATCGGTCGCGGAGACAAGATCGGCGCCGATCGGGCGGCCGTGGACGCGATGCGCTTCATGATCGACTCGGTCTCGATGGACGGCGTGGTCGTGATCGGCGAGGGTGAGAAGGACGAGGCCCCGATGCTCTACAACGGCGAATCCGTGGGGAACGGCTCGGGTCCCGCCGTCGACGTCGCCGTCGACCCGATCGACGGCACCCGACTCACGAGCACGGGACAGCCCAACGCCGTGTCGGTGATCGCGCTGGCCGAACGCGGCACGATGTTCTTCCCCGACGTCGCCGTGTACATGGAGAAGGTCGCGACCGGGCCGGAGGCCGCGGACGTGATCGATGTGAACGCACCGCCGGAGGAGAACGTTCGGCAGGTGGCGAAGGCGAAGGGGATGAAGATCGAGGAGGTGTCGGTCGTGATCCTCGATCGGCCTCGCCACCAGGCGATCATCGACGCGGTCCGCGAAGTCGGCGCGCGGGTCTTCCTCATCACGGATGGCGACGTTGCCGGAGCGATCGCCGCGGCGGCCCCTCGCACCGGCGTCGACCTCCTGATCGGGGTCGGCGGCACCCCCGAAGGCGTCGTCGCCGCGGCGGCACTCAAATGCATGGGTGGGGCGATCCACGGACGCCTCGCGCCGCGCAACGACGAGGAGCGCGATCAGCTCGTCGCCGCGGGACTCGACCCCGAGCGGATCCTCACGACCGAGGACCTCGTCTCCGGCAAGGACGTGTTCTTCGCGGCAACGGGGATCACGGACGGCTCGCTGCTCCGAGGGGTGCGCTATTGGCCCGACGGCGCGACGACGTATTCGATCGTGATGCGCTCGCGCTCGGGGACCGTCCGATGGGTCGAGGCGGAGCACCGCTTCGAGAAACTCGAAGGGATTTCCGGAGTGGACTACAGCCGGTAGGGCCGCGTCCTCGGGAACGATCCGAGTTTGGGCTATCCTCGGGCCCCGAACGAGAGGAGCCGCGATGGCCGAGAGAACGATCGTCGTCTGCGATGTGTGTGGCAAAGCAGCGACCGAGACCGTCACGATCAAGGTGGCGCGAGGCAACTACGCGAAGGATCTCTGCGCGGCCCACGTGACGGAGCTCGTCGCCGGAGCGCGCCGGCCGCGTCCCGGGCGTCCGCGCAAGATGGCGGGCGAGACATCCGCCGCCGCCCCGAAGCGTCGCGGCCGGCCACGGAAGACGGGTGGGCGGAAGAGCACCGGACGTAAGCGCACCGCGACCAGGCGGACGGCTCAGGCCTCCGGTTCTCCCGCACGCTCGGCCAAGAAGTAGACGCCCTTCGCCTCCTTCACCACGACTCCTTCACGAAGCAGCGACCGGAGCGTCGTCTGCACCTGCCTGCGGACGTCGGGATCCGCGAAGGGGTCTAGGTAGCCGCGGCGCAGCGCGAGGTCCTGGATCCGGGTCCAGTGCAGGGGCGACGTCTCCTCGGTGAGGACGGCGAGGATGGCGGCACGCGGCTCCATCACGCGCCACGCGTCACCGCGATCACGCGCTCGGCGAAGAGCTCGACCTGGTCGGGCTCGTGGATCGCGAAGGGGAGAACCCAGGGCGACACGATGAGCTCGCCCACGCCGAGTGCTTCGAACGCGTCGACCCGTTCGAGGATCTGGTCGGGCGTTCCCGAGAGGGTGTCGGCACGCCAGGACCCGTAATCATCGGCGGCCATCGCGTCCCCCGGCGCGGCGGCGCGGCCGCGGTCGAACGCCGCGCGCGCAGACGCTTCATCCTCCCCGATCAGGGAATACAGGCCGACGGACAGACCGACCGTCGCGGGATCGCGGCCGGTCGCATCACACGCCGCGCGGACATCGGACACCTTGCCGACGTACGCCTCGGGTGCCACGCGCCACGCCATGTTCCAACCGTCCGCGAGACGTGCCGCCAGCCGCAGCAGCCGAGGGCCGCCCTTGCCGCCCACCCAGAGCGACCGACCGCGTTCCGGCGCCGGCGCGAGGACCGCCTCGCGGAGCGTCACGCTGGGGCCGTCATAGGTGACCGGGTCGCCGTCGAACAGTCGCCGGAGCACGTCGAACGATTCCTCCAGCGCCCCGAAGCGCTCCCCCACCGTGCCGAACCGGTATCCGAACGCGTCGAACTCCTCCTCCATCCAGCCGGCCCCGAGCCCGAGGTCGAGCCGGCCGCCGGAGACCCGATCGATCGACGCGGCGATCCTCGCGAGGAGCGCCGGGTGGCGGAACGCGCTGCACAGGACGAGGGTCCCGAGCCGGACCCGGTGCGTGACAGCGGCGATGCCTGCGAGGGTGGTGAGCGGCTCGAGCGACGCGATCGGCGCGGGATCCGCGCCGTACCTCGCGAAGGAGTAGAAGAAGTGATCGGACACCCAGACCGAGTCGAACCCCAGGTCCTCTGCTCGCTTCGCCCAGGCCGCGACGGAGGAGAACGAGGTCTCGCCGGACGGGAGTGAGAACCCGTAGTGGGGCAGGGTCAGCCCGAAGCGCATCCGCCGAGGATAGTCAGGCGCCAAGGATCGTCAGGCAGTGGGCTCGTAGACGCTCAGCGTGCCGCGCAGCAGGACCCGACCGCGCGCATCGCGGACCACGACGGCGCTGACATCGGTCAGATCCTCGCTGAACGTGCCGAAGTCCCCACCTCCCCCTGCCTGATCGAGCGTTCCGATCTCACCCAAGACGAGCCGACGCGACCCATCGGTCACGAGCTGGACCTGCAGCGGCAGCTGTCCGGGACGCAGGCCGGTCAGCCCATCGACCAGGATGAACGCGAGGTCGTCGCCCGACGGGGACAGGAGGACGAGCGCATCCGCGCGTCCCTCCTGCAGGCGGGGAGAGAGCAGCGTCGAGACCTCGACGATAGCCTCGGGATCGAGTCCGGGGAGGTCCGCGAATACCTCTTGGAACCTGACGACGGCCTCCCGTTGCCGTTCCCGGGCAGCGTCGGCCTGCGCCTCAGCGCGCTCGGCGCGTCCTGCCATCACCGCGCCCCAGCCGAGACCGGAGAGCGTCAGCATCGCGGCGAGCACGCCGGCCGCGGCGACGCGGCTCCGCCGCGGCGACGCGGCCCGCCGCCGACCCGTCGCGCTCCGCACCGCGCCGACGACACGTTCCTCGAGGTCGGCCGGCGGCTCGACCGCCGCCACGCTGTAGGCCAGCGTGGCTGCGGCTCGCTGCAGCTCCGCAGCTTCCTTCCGGCAGGCGGCGCACCACTCCAGATGTCGATCGACGACCGACCGCTCGGCCTGGGGCAGGACACCGAGCGTCTGCTCCGTGAGTCGCTCGCGAACGCCCAGGCAGTTCACACGTACTCCTTGCCCTCGTTCGCGCGCCGCACCTTGATCATCGCGGTACGGAGACGGGTCTTCACGGTCCCGAGCGGCGTCCCGTCGGCCTCGGAGATCTCGCGAGCGGTCAGACCTCGGAAGTACGCGCGGGTCAGCAGCCGGCGCTCTGCGTCCGTCAGCGACGCGAGCGCTCGCGTCGCCGCGTCACGCTCCTCCACCACGTCCTCCTCGTTCTCGCCGGGGACGTCCGGAACCTCGTCGACCAACACGAGTGTCGGTCGCCGGGCGCCGGTCTCTCGGCGCAGACGGTCCACGGCGAGGTTGTGCGCGATCGTCATGAGCCAGGTCGAGAGGCGTCCTCGCGCCGGGTCGAATCGCGCCGCCTTCCGCCAGGCGGTGAGGAAGACGTCCTGGGCGAGCTCTTCGGCCGCCTCACGGGATCCCAACAGACGCATGCCGAGCGAGAACACGGGCCGGCCGAACCTCGCGTAGAGGGCGCGGATCGCATCGTCGTCACCGGCGAGGAGTCCTTCCATCAGCTGCTCCTCCTCCCGGGGGAGGAGCGGGCCTTCGTGCCGAGCGTCCACTCGGGTTCCTCTCGGTATACGGAGCCGTGGGCCAGCGAAGCTTGCAGTGCCTTGCCCCGATGTTCCCACGGTTGCGCCGGGAGGGGAACCGCCCGGCCGAGCACGAGAACCGCGCGAACCGCGCGGGGTAGGCTGGCGCATCACAGGAAACGACATCCGCGCAGGAGCGCCACGGTGATCGAGAGGTCGAGGACCGCCCGAACGCTGGCTGGTGGCGTGCTCGTTGCCTCGGCCCTCCTCTCCGTCCTCGCTCCCGCAGCGTCCGCCCAGCCATCATCGGACACCGTGATCCGCCTCTCGCTCGAGGGAGTGGTCGATCCGTTCGTCGCCGACTACCTCCGGAACGGCATCGAGGGTGCGGAGGGGGCCGCCGCCGTGCTCATCACGATCGACACGCCGGGGGGCCTCAGCTCCGCGATGCAAGAGATCATCAAGGCGATCGAGGCATCGATGACCCCGGTGATCTGCTACGTGTCGCCCGAAGGCGCCAGGGCCGCATCGGCGGGAGCCTTCATCCTGATGGCCTGTCACGTCGCCGCCATGGCGCCGGCCACCAATGTGGGCGCCTCCACGCCCGTCGGGATCGGGGGGGTGACACTCGCCCGGAAGGTCGAGGAGGACGCGGCAGCGACGATGCGGAAGCTCGCCGAGCAGCGCGGTCGCAACGCGGAGCTCGCCGAGACGTTCGTCACGGAGTCCCAGAGCATCACGGCCCAGGAAGCGCTCGATGGCAACATCATCGACCTGATCGCCGACTCCGAGCGGGAGCTGTTGACACGCGTCGACGGGGCGGACGTCGTCGTAGCGGACGGCGTCTCGACCACCCTGCACACCGCCGACGCACCGATCGATGACGTCGCGATGACGCCCGGCGTCGGGTTCCTCCACGGGTTGTTCGATCCGAACCTCGCCTTCATCTTCTTCTGGCTCGGCCTCGCCCTGATCGTCCTCGAGCTGATCGTGCCCGGGCACATCTTCAGCGGCACCCTGGGAACGATCCTGTTGCTGCTGTCGATCGCGTCCTTCGGGCTCCTGCCGGTGCGCCTTATCGGGATCGCGTTGCTGGTCGCCTCCGTGGTGTTCTTCGTGATCGAGCTGAAGGTGCCGGGTCTCGGGATCTGGTCGATCGCGGGGATCGCCTCGCTCGTCCTCGGCGGCCTCGTCCTGTTCGATCCTTCGGGGGGTGCGAGCGTCTCTCCGTTCGTGATCGTGCCCGTGGCGGCGTTCATGGGTTTGTTCTTCGGGTTCGTGGTGTCGAAAGCGCTCGCGATGCGACACCTTCCGGCCGCCCAGGGCGCGGAGGCGGTCGTCGGCCGGGAGGGCGTCGTGCTGGCAGGAGGCCTCGATCCGGAGGGAGTCGTGCGCGTCGCGGCGGAGGAATGGCGGGCGATCGCCCCGCATCCGCTCCCGCCGGGGGCGAAGGTCCGTGTCACCAAGCTCGACGGGCTCGTGCTCACCGTCGAACCGCTCGACCTCGAGCACGCGCAGACCGGCGGCGCCACGCCGGCCCAGGGAGGGAACCACTGATGGACTTCACGGACCCCGTCTTCATCGGCGCCGCCGTCGCCCTGTTCCTCCTGATCCTGTTCCTCGCGAACGCGATCCGCATCGTGCCCGAGTACCAACGACTCGTCGTCTTCCGGCTCGGGCGCATCCTCGGCGTCAAGGGCCCCGGCCTCATCCTGCTCATCCCGATCGTCGACAAGGGCGTCAAGGTGGACCTCCGGGAGTTCTTCCTGGAGATCCCGAGACAGGACTCGATCACGAAGGACAACGCGCCGATCGCGGTGGACTTCATCACGTTCTACAAGGTCATCGACCCCGCGATGAGCGTCGTGCAGGTGGGCAACTTCGCGGGAGCGGCGCAGGCGCTCGCCTCCACCACCCTGCGAGCGGTGATCGGTGACATCCCCCTGGACGACGTGCTCGCGAAGCGAGACGAGATCAATCACATCCTGCGTGCGAAGCTCGACGAGGTCACGGAGCGGTGGGGCGTGAAGGTGACGAACGTCGAGATCCGGGAGATCATCCCGCCGCCGAGCGTGCAGGAAGCCATGACCCGGCAGATGTCGGCCGAGCGATCCCGGCGCGCGATCGTTCTGGAAGCCGACGGCACGAAGTCTGCCGCGATCACGGTGGCGGAGGGCAACAAGGCGTCCGCGATCCTGAACGCCGAGGGCAGCAAGGCGTCGGCGATCCTCACTGCCGAAGGTGAGCGACAGGCGGCGATCCTCCGCGCGGAGGGGTTCGCGCTGGCCCTGAAGACGATCAACGATCAGGCGATCACCGCGGACCAGAAGACGATGAGCTTGCAGTACCTCGACACCCTCAAGCAGATCGGCGGCTCGCCGTCCTCCAAGATCGTCGTGCCCATGGAGCTGTCGGGCCTCGTCGCCGGCCTCGTCGCGGTCGCCGACCAGGCCAGGGGCAACGGGCAGGCCTCGGCCGGGTAAGCCGCCTGGAACCGGTCGCCCCCCGCCGGTGTAGGCAGCCGTGAAGGGAAAGGCTCCCGTGGAGGGCCGACCACTGGAGGACGTCGAGCTCGCACGGCGAGCCCGAGAGGGCGACGACGCCGCGTACGAGGATCTGGTGAAGCGGTACGGGCAGATCGCCTTCCGTGTCGCCTGGCTCGTCACGCGCGATCGAGGTGAGGCGGAGGACGCGGCCCAGGAGGCGTTCGTGAAGGCCTATTACGCGCTCCCTCGGTTCCGGCCGGACTCACCGTTCCGGCCGTGGCTGCTGAAGATCGTCGCCAACGAGTCGCGGAACCGCGCCCGATCCACGCGCCGTCGCCAGGGCCTCGCCCTGCGCGCGGCCGCGGTCTCCGACGGGGACGCGGCCCCGTCCCCGGAGACCGCGGCGCTGGCGGTCGCCGACCGGGAGACGCTCGTCGCCGCGCTGAACGCCCTCCCGCCTCCGGACCGGGAAGTGATCGGTTACCGGTTCCTCCTCGGCCTGTCGGAGAGCGAGACCGCCGACGTGCTCGGCGTGCGACAGGGGACGGCCAAGTCCCGCCTCTCGAGGGCGATGGCTCGCCTGCGCACCGTGTTGGAGGAGTCGGCATGAGCGAACGGCTCCGTTCGATGGGCGACGACGATCTCGGTGCCGCTCTGTCCTCGCTGGACATCGAGTGGCCTTCCACCCCGCCGCTGCACGCCGCGGTCATGGCTCGCGCCACGTCGGAGCGGCCGGCCATCGTGCGTCTCCCGTTGTCCCGTCCCAGGCGGATCATGCTCATCGCGGCGGCGACCGTGCTCCTGCTCGCCGGAGCTGCGGCCGCGGCGAAGATCGTCATCGACCTCGGCGGGGTCGTCGTGGAGGTCACGCCGAGTCGTCCGGGGATCCTGCCGACGCCCTCGATCGCTCCCACCGGCGAGCCGGTGACCCTCGAAGAGGCTGCCGTCCTGCTCGGGCGGGAGGTTGCCCTCCCCGCCGATCTCGGCCGGCCCGACCGCGTCTGGGCGGACGAGGTCATCACGGAGAAGGGAGAGGTCGCCCGGGTCACGCTCGCATGGAACGCACGTGAGGGGCTCCCGGAGATCTCGAGCACGCGATACGGAGCCGTCCTGATGGTGTTCGAGGGCGACGCCAACCTGGCTTCGAAGGACCTGTACGAAGCTACGGGCGTCCTGCGGTTCGAGAGCGTCGACGGGGTGGACTACTACTGGACGACGGGTACGCACCTCCTCGAGCTGCTGACGAGCGAAGGTGTCGCCTACGTGCGCGTGGAGGGCAACGTGCTCCTGTGGCGGGACGGCCCCCACACGATGCGGTTGGAGACCTCCCTGCCGATGGCCGAGGTCCTGCGGATCGCCGCGTCGGCGGGAACGCCCTGACCCTTTCCGGTGTAGCAGAGGCATCGGACGTCAGGAGGGATCGACATGAGGCGAGGGATGCTGCTCTTCACGATCGTGGTGCTCGCGGCCGTCGTGGGGATGCCCGGCGTGGCGTCGGCGGGCGGCGGCTGCCACGGAGACGTCACCGAGAACGACGCAACCGGCAAGGAGGGCGCGACCATCGAGATGGTCGACGCATGCTTCACGGCGACGGTCACGACCGTGGATCCCGGAACGCCTGTGACCTTCGTGAACATGGACGAGTTCGTCCATAACGTGGGCGGCAACCAGTGGGGCCACTTCGACGACCTCCACGAGGCAGATACCTTCAGGGTGTCCTTCGACGAGGCCGGCACGTACCCGTTCGCATGCAGCTATCACCCCGGCATGACCGGCGCGATCGTCGTCGGCGACGGCAAGGGTGCCGGGAACGGCGCGGGCATCGCGGTCGAGCCGTTCGAGGCACCGCGTCCCGAGACCGTGACGCGCGTGGTCACGGCGAGGGGGGGCGTCTCGGCAGCCTCCGTCGCGGTCGCCGCGATCGTCGGTGGGCTGCTCGGAGCCGCGATCACCGTGGGGTTGACCCGTTCGACTTCGAGGAAGGTGCCGGTTCGGTTGCGTGAACCGATCTAGACGGGCAGGCTCAGTCCCGCTTGCTGCATCGCGAGCTCGAAGTCGTGCCGGCTCGAGACGGCCTCGAACGCTGCCTCCGTGCTGATCTTCCCCTCCTGGAGGAGCACCAACAGCGACTGGTCGAACGTCATCATCCCGTAGAAGGCGCCGTCGGCGACGACCTCCTCGATCTCGCTCGTGCGCTCCGGGTCGACGATCCGCTCGGCGATCCGTCCGTTGTTCACGAGGATCTCGAGGGTCGGGGTGCGGTCGCCGTCGACCGTGGTAACGAGCCGCTGGCAGATGATGCCGCGGAGCGTGCCGGCGAGCGCAAGCCGCACCTGCTTCTGTTGGTACGGCGGGAAGAAGTCGATCACGCGGTTGACGGTCTCCGTGGCGTCGACCGTGTGGAGCGTGGACAGCACGAGGTGTCCCGTCTCGGCCGCCTGGATCGCGGCCCGCACGGTCTCCGTATCCCGCATCTCCCCGATCAGGATGACGTCGGGATCCTGTCGCAGCGCCGCGCGCAACGCCGAGAGGAAGTCCTGCGTGTCGTTTCCGATCTCACGCTGGTTGATCGAGGCCACCGCGTCGCGGTGGAGCACCTCGATCGGGTCCTCGATCGTGACGATGTGCACCGGCTTGGTCTCGTTGATGTACCCGATCATCGAAGCGAGCGTCGTCGTCTTGCCGGATCCCGTGGGGCCGGTGACGAGGATCAGCCCTCGGTGCTCGTCGGCGAGACGCCGGACCGTGTCCGGCAACCCCATCTCCTCGAAGGTGGGTCCACCGAACCGGAGACGGCGGAGCACCATCGAGATCGAGCCTCGCTGCTTGAAGACGTTGGCGCGGAACCGGCCGACGTCTCGCAGGGAGTACGCGAAGTCGATCTCCCCCGTCTTGTCGAACGCCTCCTTCCGGTCCGCCGGGATGATGCTCTCGGCGATCGCGGCGGTCTCCACGGGCGTGATCGGGTCGCGAGGCATCCTCTCCAGCCCACCGGGCAGCCTGATCATCGGTGGCGAGCCGACCTTCACGTGCAGGTCCGAGCCCTGCCCGACCATGAGCTCCTTGAGCCAACCGTCGAACTCCGCAACGGCGGAATCACTGTTCTCCACTGCGCCACACCTCGTCTCGAGCGACGGCCGCGGACGCGTACCATCCGCGCTCGGTTCCTCCCTCTCCCATCGGCCCCTCGGAGGACCGACTTCAGCGCGAGCGGAGGAGTGGCGTGCTCAGGCGCCCGCGACCACCCGGCAGACCGAGCTGCGATCGGCGAGGGGTTCGAACGCCCGCAGATGGAGGCGGGGACGAGATCCCTCCAACATCCCCTCCAGCAGACCTCTGTGCACCGAGCACACCAGTTCCCTGTGCTCCTCGAGGAGGTCCCGGAACGGACAGCCCCGCAGGGCGATCTCCACGGTGCGGGACCCTTTGCGCCGGAAGCGAGGATCGAATCCCGCTTCGGCCAATGCCTCCCGGAGCCCGGCCAGGTTCGGCCCCGGACGGCGCGCACCGGGCGGCGGGGCGTGCCGGGTGACGAGATAGTCGCCCCATTCTCGAGCGAGGGTGTGGGCACCCGCGCGAGCGCGGGACCCGGTGGTGAGCGTCGCCAGGATGTCCGCCAGCAAGCGGTAGTCACGCCCCTCCCGGTCTCCCGTGGCCACAGCGGTGTAGACGGTCTGGGGGCGGCCGACGGACGACGGGCCTCTCCGCGTCTCCGACGACACGAGGCCGGCGTCCGCGAGCCGACGCAAGTGTGGACGGATCGTATTGGCGTGCAGGCCCAGCCGGGTGGCGAGCTCGCGAACGGGGACCGGGCGGCCGGACAGGCGCAGGTACCGATAGAGCCGGTAGCGCGTGTCGTCCGCCAGGGCCTTGTGGATCTCGATCGGGGCCGGTTCGTTCATCTCCGCATCTCGTACGATGGGCTTTGCACGGTTCGCACCGTGTCAACCAGAGCTTAGACCTCAGACCCGAACGAGACCCAGGAACGGAGCCAGGCACCCGCCACTCGATGGCCAGGCACCGTCACTCGATGGGAGGAGAGCCCGTGGCCACGGAGGCGCAGGTCCGGGACGCCCTGAAGGGCGTCCGGGATCCCGAGATCGGCCGTCCGATCGACGAGATAGGGATGTTGCGATCCGTCGAGGTGGACGGCGGCGTGGTTCGCGTCCACGTCCTGCTAACCATCGAGGGCTGTCCGCTCAAGGATCGGATCACGAGCGACGTGACGGCGGCCGTCCAGCCGCTCGAGGGCGTTGACCGTGTCGAGGTGGAGCTCACGCCGATGAGCTCGGAGGAGCGGGAGAAGCTCGTCGCGGGCCTCCGCGGTGGCCAACCGGCCGCGCCCGAGACCACGATCGCGTTCCCACCGCAGACCGCGATCATCGCGATCGCGTCGGGCAAGGGCGGCGTCGGCAAGTCCAGCGTCACGGTGAACCTGGCCGCCGCACTCGCGAAGACCGGTCGCTCGGTCGGGGTGCTGGACGCCGACGTGTGGGGCTTCAGCGTTCCCCGGATGCTGGGCGCGGCCGGCAAGCCCGTGGGATTCAACGACATGATCCTGCCGCTGGAGGCCCACGGGGTGAAGGTGATCTCGATGGGTCACTTCGTGCCCGAGGAGACGCCGGTGATCTGGCGCGGCCCGATGCTGCACAAGGCGATCCAGCAGTTCCTCGGCGACGTCTGGTGGGGCGACCTCGACTTCCTGCTCTGCGACCTACCGCCGGGCACCGGCGACGTGTCGATCTCGCTCGCCTCGTTCATCCCCGGTGCTTCGATGCTCGTGGTGACGACGCCGCAGGACGCGGCGCGGAAGGTCGCCGAGCGCGCGGGCAAGATGGCCGAGCGCACGAACCTCCGACCGCTGGGCGTCATCGAGAA
The DNA here is from genome assembly GCA_965994715.1 of uncultured bacterium. Lineage (GTDB taxonomy): Bacteria > Actinomycetota > UBA4738 > UBA4738 > HRBIN12 > JAJNBA01. Next base: position 12,742 of record CBHFMJ010000007.1, read on the forward strand.
CATGTCGTGGTACGCGTGCCCGCATTGCGGCGAGCGCCAGACGATCTTCGGCGAGGGTGGCGGCCGTGAGGCCGCCGAGACGCTCGGGGTCTCGCTGATGGCACAGATCCCGTTGGTTGCGGACCTGCGGGCCGGTGGGGACGAGGGAGTGCCGATCGTGGTCTCGGATCCGGACTCCCCCGCCGCCGTCGCGTTGCGCGAGGCAGCCGAGGCCGTCGTCCGTGCGACGAAATCGAAGGTCGGCAAGCCGCTCCAGCTGATGGCGCGCTGAGGCAGCATCGGCAGCCGCGACTCCGTATGCTCGCGCGATGGACGTGCTCTCGTACCGTCCGGACCCCTCGGAGTTCGCGTGGACCTTCGGCGGCGTGCCGCCGGTGCGCACGGTCCGGCCGGGCGACATCCTCGAGCTGTGGACGGAGGACGCGTTCGGCGGGAAGGTCCGCGGGCCGGACGACCACGTCTCGCGCGTGATCGAGTTCCCATTCGTGAATCCGCAGACCGGACCGTTCTTCGTGGAGGGAGCGGAGCCGGGTGACACCCTGGCGATCCACTTCATCTCGATCGAGCCGTCCCGCGACTGGGCCGCATCCTGCACGGTGCCGCTGTTCGGGGCGCTCACGACCACCGCTCGGTCGGCGATGCTGCACGACCCGCTCCCGGAGCGCGTCTGGATCTACGACGTGGACCGGGACGCGCGCACGGTGGCATACCACGCGACCGTAGGCGATCACACCGCCGCCCTTCCCCTGGATCCGATGCACGGCACGGTCGGCGTCGCCCCGGCGGCGTTCGAGGCCCGGTCCTCGCTCGTCCCGGACGCGCACGGCGGGAACATGGACACGCCGGAGATGCGGGCGGGGGTCACGTGCTACCTCGGCGTGAACGTCGAGGGGGCGCTGTTCTCGATCGGCGACGGGCACTGCAGGCAGGGCGAGGGAGAGACCTGCGGAGTCGCGGTGGAGGCAGCGATGGACACGGTCGTCGCGGTCGAGGTCGTGAAGGGCCGTCCGACGCCCTGGCCCCGACTCGAGAGCGATACCCACCTGATGTCGACTGGCTCGGCCCGTCCCCTCGAAGACGCGTTCCGCATCGCCCACGCCGACCTCGTGTCCTGGATGGGCGACGAGTTCGGGCTCGAGGCGCTCGATGCCTATCAGCTGCTGACGCAGGTCAGCGAATCGCCCGTCGCCAACGTCGTGGACCCGAACTACACGTTCCTCACGAAGGTGCGGAAGGAGTACCTGCCCCGCGTGGATACCTACGACGGTGTCCACGCGCGACTGCAGGATACCGCCGTCCGCTACCGGGGCTGAGGTTCACGACGTCGAGACGGGCTCGACGTCGTCGGCGATCTGGTCCCCCCGGCCGGGCGTGGTGGCGCCGGGTGGTTTCGAGGCGGCCCACACGATCAGGAACCCCGCCGCGACGATGGCCACCGTGAGTGCCGTCCACTGGGATCCGGTGAAGGGGCCGAAGCGCTTGTCGATCCGGAGCGAGTCCTCGAGCAGCCGGATGCAGCCGTAGGACAGCGCGAACACGAGCGTGGCGACGCCCTCCCGGCGTGGGGAGCCGATGAACCACCACAGGAACGCGAACAGGAGGCCGGCGAGGAGCATGTCGTAGAGGGCGGTCTGGTGCACGCCGATCCCGCGTGCGACGACCTCGCCCCCATCGCGGAGGAACGCCTGCGTGCGGTCGATCGTCTGGGTGAACGTGTCCTGCAGCACCGCGGTGCATCGGCTGCCGGTGTCGGCGATCCCCGGCGTGCAGGAGAACGGCGGGGCGAGCGTGCCACCCTCGTACGTCCACGCGAGGAGCCACGACGTCGGCTTGCCCAGGTGGTCGCCGATGATCAGGTCGCCGATACGACCCACCGAGATGCCGAGCGCGAGTGCCGGCACGATCGCGTCGGCGATCTGGAAGAACCGGAAGCGATACGCCTGACGCTTGATGTTGACCGCGTTCGCGATCGTGGCCCCTGCGATGCCGCCGAGCAGCGAGATCCCGCCCTTCCAGATCTGGATCCACTCGAGGGGGCTCTCGAACTCGGAGACGTGCGCGATCACGTAGGCGACGCGCGCCCCGACCACGGCCCCGATCAGGGACCAGAACACGACGGAGTTCGCGGCCTCCACGGGGACGCCGCGACGGACGGCGAGCTTCGTGAAGAGCCAGGCACCGACCATGAAGCCGACGGCGATGCCGAGCCCGTGCGGGGAGATCGCGATCGAGTCGCCGAAGCGGAAACGGTCGAGCACGGGCCAGCCGACGGACGCGAGGAAGGCGGGCATCGACGAAGTCTATCCAGGGCCTGTTCGGCCGCGGTCGCCTCGGGCTCCGGCGCGCGGCCACAGCCTGGCGACGGCTCGGCCGAACAGGAATCCGCTCGCCACGTCGCTCGGGTAGTGGACGCCGAGCGAGACGCGGGACGCGGCGACCGACGCGTCCAGACCCGCGAGCGCCGTGCGCCCGATGACCCCGATCCCGAGTTCGCGAGCAGCAACCCGCGTGAACGTGGTGAGCACCGCAGGGTGGCTGGAGGGCCACGACGTTCCGTGGGGCTCCGCGATCATCCGGCGGGTTCCCTCCGGGTTCGAGTGGAACGGACGGGGCCGATCCACGAGGCGCTTCACGCCCTGGAGGAGGAGCCAGGTGGCGCCCGCGCCCGCCAGGGCGCGGGCGCCCTCGCGGCGGCGGCCGGCGAGCGCGAGCGCGCCGGCCGCGGCGACGGCCGCGTACAGCGATCCCAGCTCCGTGACCCCTCCGAAGAAGCGGTCGGCGCGCGCGCCGTGCTCCGCGTTCGCCGCCGCGAACAAGTGCTCGTCGAGCTCCCGCCCGTCCTCGGTGCGGAGGGCGGCATGCCCGATCAGCGCCCCTCCCGCGGCGAGCAGCGCCGCCCACGCGATCCGTCCGGTCTTCATCGGCCGCCCATCATGCGACAATCGGCTCGTCAGCGACTCGAACGACCGCGGGAGGGCCCACACCGATGCGACGCGAGCCGGACGATCAGAACGATGCGGTCCCGGAAGGAAAGCCCTCCTTCGAGTACCGCCGTGAGGGCTTGGGGGGCAAAGCGACCGCGCTCATCGTCTCCGGCGTCGTCCTGCTGATCTTCTTCCTCCAGAACCTCGACGCTGCGAACATCGATTTCCTCTTCTGGGATTGGGACGTGGCGATCGCTTTGGCGATCGGCATCGCGGCCGCGCTCGGCTTCGTCCTCGGGTGGGGCTTCGCCTGGATCCGGAGACGAGCCAAGAGGGACCGCACACCCTCGAGGGACTAGCGGCCCTCGATCTGCCGCTTCTGGCCGAGCGTCCCGTGCTTGATCCCCAGCTGCGCCCCGCCGACCGCGTTCAGGCCCGCGGCCACGAGCCTGCCGAGGGGTCCCCGGAACCGGTACGTGACCTCGTGGCGGAGGAGGCTCCGCTCGCGCGGCAGTCTGGCGATCGAGGTCTCGATCGTCGCATCGAGGGGACCCCGCAGTCGGATGGTGGCGTGGGAAGGGGGCTCCCATCGGAGGATCTCGCCGCGGACCCTCACGCGCACCCCCATGAAGGACATCACCACCGTGTAGGTGGAATCCTTCTCGAGGCCCTCGTCGGGGACCTGCACGCTCACGACGTGCCGCTCCCAGTGCGGGATGTTGGCGGGATCGCTCACGACCTCCCAGACGCGCTCAGGCGACGCCTCGATCTCGACCGAGAACTCCGCGGTGCTCATACGATGTCGGCGCTGCCGCTCGACCAGCCGTGCCACCACACGGCACGCCATGGCGCCAGCCGCACCAGGGCGCCGGCTTCGGGATCGATCTCCGTCGCGAGCTCACGGGCGGTCTTGGCCCCGCTCCCGAGCTCGTCGAGGAGGTAGATCGACGCCTGGCCCTGCAGCATCGCGCCCACCATGTCCCGGGCGCGCCACGACGATGCCTCGTCCGCCGTGAGCGCCGCGGGCGCGTCGGGGCCCGCGACCGCGAGCGCGAGGGTCTCAGCGGGGAGCGCGGCGTAGAGCGCGTGCTCGTCGGCCCGCCATCGCGCCGGGACCACGACGGGGCCGCGGTCTCCGGTCAAGCTCAAGGCCCCTTCCCCGTCCGCGCCGAGGAGCTGTCGCACCTCGCGCGGCAACACGGCGAGCGGGTCGTCGCCCGTGGCGGATCTGCGGAAGGTGCCGTGGGAATTCGACGTCCCCGCCCAGCGGCTCTTCCCCTCCTGCACCCCTTCGGCGTCGACCAGGGCCGTCCGTGCCAGCTCGATACCGACGAAGACCCGACCCGGAGGTGCCCAGGCGAACGGCACCTGCTTCGCGTCGATCGCGTAGCCCGCGAAGAACCGCGCGTTCTTCCGGCTGAACGCGGCCGTCGCTCGAGCGATCGACGTGGCACCGGCCACGGCATCGCCCCACGTGTTTCGGTCGAGCGCATCGTAGAGCTTCGCCGTGCCGGTGAACGCGACCGCCAGCTCCCCGTGGCGGACGAGCCCCGCGGCCGAGGGGTCCGCCTTCCAGGCGCGCGTCTTCACCGATCGCCGCGAGGTCGTGAACCAGAGACGACCGCCCGAGTACGCGAACACGAGCGGCGTGCAGTGGGGACCGGCCGGCCCCGTCGTTGCCACGGCGCAGAACGAACCCTGCTCCAAGACGGTCTGCACCGCCGTGGACAGGAAACTCATGAGGGCACCTTGCCACGCGCCGCCCGCGGCGGCCACAGCAGCATGAGGCTCGTCCACGCCAGATGGCTCGTCACGGCGGCACCGACGTCGCGGACCGATACGAGCACGGTCCAGACCGCACCGCCGACGACCGCGGCCGCGAGGATCGAGAGATTCCGCAGGACCGCGTTGACGGCGAAGTACCCGAACCAGGCGAGGCCGACACCGACCGCGGCCGACGTGATGTCCTGCATCTCCGAGAGCACGAGGCCTCGCCAGAAGAGCTCCTCGCCGGGGATCGCGATCGCGAGGGTCAGCACCCAGACCGCCGTTCCGGGAACCTCCTGCGACCGTCCGTAGACGTCGCTCATCGATGAGGCGAACGAGGGGATCCGCTCCAGGAGGCTCGCCACGACGACGCGGGTCGCGCCGTACAGGGCGGCACCGGAGCCGGCTCCGACGAGGAGCGACGGGACGTCGGTCGATCCCGGGGCGCGGACGAGCACGGCGGCGATCCCCAGGATCGCGAACGTCGCCGAGGTGGCGGGCCAGAAGGGCACACGCCGTACGGAGATCAACCACCACATCGCCGCCTGCACGATCACGCCCGCAGCGACGACCGCGGCGACCATCACCCCGGCCCGAAGGACGTGTCGAGGAATCGCGTCTTCACCGCCACCTCGGCGGTGAACGCCGTGACGACGGCGAGGTAGTAGAAGCCGGTGGCGGACCGCACGGCCGAGGCACGTTCGCCCTTCAGGGCGGCTCGCACGAACCCCGCGATCAGCCCCGTCGCCGCCACCATCCCCAGGGCGATCCAGGGGGCGAGCGCGCCCACCGTGAGCAACGGGTTGATCGCCGTCGAGGTCTCCACGCCGGTGAATCCGGCGCTGATCACCGCGACGGCCGCGGCCACGACGGAGACCAGCAGGGCCATCGTCATGCGGTCGATCGGACGCCGGGGGAGCCTCCGATCCGTCAGGTACCAGTGGCCGAGGAGCAGGCCATCCGTCGATGCACCCAGCAGCGCCGCGCCCGCCGCGAGCTGGAACACGGCGAGGCCGAGGGCCTGGCGGCCGGCGCCGCCCATCCACACGAGCACGGCGAGCCACGCGGGGACGCTCAGCCACCCGACGACGCGGGCGACCGGGGGCTGGCGGACGAACAGCAGCGCGGTCCAGAGCACGGTCGCCGTGCCTGCCGCTGCCGTCGTCGCCCGCACGACGTCTCCCGAGGGGAACCGTTCTACGACGGCCGCATCGACGGACAGCCACGTGAGGATGGCGAGCACCGTCAGGATCGCGCCGAGCAGCTTGAAGAACCCCGGCTTCACCTCGGTCCAGAGCGGCCCCACCCAGAGGAGCGCCGTGGCTCCCGCGACCGCCTCTGCCAGGACGAGCGCCATGACGCCCGCGACCCCGGTCACGATCCGCCCGTCCGCATCGCGCGGAGTCTAGCGGCGCCCATGCGTTCGACCGACTCGCGGGTAGGCTCCCACGTCGATGGACGACTGGCGTTCGTACGACAGCGTGGCGGAGCTCTACGGCCGCGTGCACGCACCACGATTCGCTGAGGCGGCGCAGGACCTCGTACGCGCTCTCGAGGTCGTCGAGGGAGACCGTGTGCTGGACGTGGGCACCGGCACCGGCGTCGGCGTCGAGGCCGCCACGAACGTCGCAGCCACCGCCGTCGGCGTCGACCGATCGCTCGCGATGCTGGCCGTTGGGCACCGTGCGCATCCGTCGCTCCCCCTGCTCGCCGCACAGGTGGTGGACCTCCCTTTCCGCGACCGAACGTTCGACGTCGTGATGGGCAATTTCGTCCTGGCGCACTTCGTGAAGGTGGAGACGGCGTTGTTCGACGTCCGCCGCGTGCTGCGACCGGACGGGAGGGTGGGCTTCACGGCGTGGGCCGACGGGAAGGACGCGTTCCAGGACGCGTGGCTCGAGCTCGTGGAGAACGTGGTGCCGCGGGACATGCTGGCACCGGCCTACGCGGCGGCCGCCCCCGGCCACGAGCGGCTCAAGCATTCCGAGGCGATCGTGGAGACCCTCCGCCAGGCGGGGTTCCGCCGCGTCAGAGCCGAGCGGAGGCGGTACCAGTGGACCTACGCGCGGGACGAGCTCGTGGAAGGGCTCGGCACATGGACCGTGGGCCGCTTCGTCCGCGAGATGCTCGGCGAGGGCGGCTGGGCATCGCTGATGGATCGCACCCGCAGGGTGTTCGCAGATCGTTTCCCGGATCCGCTGAACGACTTCCGAGACGTGATCGTCGCGGTCGGTGCCCTTCCGGGCTGAGCTCAGCTGAGGTCGAGGACCCGGAACTCCTCTGCGTGCTCGACGCCGATCTTTTCCCCCGCCTCGACGGCGTCCTTCCCCAGGAACTCCTCGAAGAAGCGGATCCCTTCCTCGAGCTGACTGGCGTGCTTCGCCAGGGCGTCAACCTTCGTCGCGAGGAAGCCGGTGATGTCCTCCACGTGGTTCGGTTCATGCGACCAACCGAGCCAGATGTCGAACACGTCCTGCACCTGGAGGTCCTGCAGCTGCTCCGGGAAGAAGTGCGGGTTGCCGCTCCCTGGGTACGAGGCATCGAGCGCGACGAAGCCCGAGACGCGATGGTCCGAGTGGTTGTAGTACCGGTTCTCGAAGAAGACGGTGGTCGGATCGCAGGCGACGACCGTCTCGGCCCGAACCTCGCGGATCCGGCGAACGACCCCTTCGCGAACCTCCTCCGTGTTCTCGAGCTCGCTGTCATGGACCGACCCGACCCGGACGCTCGTCAGGCCGAGGACCCGCGCGGCCTCGTCGGTCTCCCGCAGCCGCGTCGCCGCCAGCTCGGCTCGATCCAGCTCCGGGTCCTGCGAGCCACGATCGCCGTTCGTGAGGATCAGGAGATGCACCTCGCGACCGGCGGCTGCCCATTTCGCCAGGATCCCGCCGGCGCAGATCTCCGCGTCGTCCGGGTGAGCGAAGACTCCGAGGACCGGCCCCGTCCGCGGCGCCGACTCGCCTCCGCTCACGCCGCCCGGTCGAGCACGAACCGGACGAGCGCGCGGACGGGAACGCCCGTCGCGCCCTTGGGGCCCAGGTCGTTGCCCTTCTCGGAGAAGGCCGGGCCGGCGATGTCGAGGTGGACCCAGGGAACATCGCCCACGAATTCCGCGAGGAACCACGCCGCCGTGATCGCCCCGCCCCATCGATCGCCGATGTTCTTGATGTCGGCGATGTTGGAGTCGATCAGGCGGCGGTAGTCTTCGTGGAGCGGCAGCGGCCAGATCCAGTCGCCGGTCGAGCTGCCCGCCTTCACGATCTCCTCCACGAGCGCATCGTCGTTACCCATCGCGCCAGTGATGTCCGTGCCGAGTGCCACCATGCACGCGCCGGTGAGCGTCGCGGTGTCGATGATGCACGCCGGCTTCTTCTCGGCGAGCAGCGCCAGGGCGTCCGCGAGGATCAGCCGCCCCTCGGCGTCGGTGTTCAGGACCTCCGAGGTGGTGCCCCCGTAATGGCGGATCACGTCGCCGGGCTTCTGTGCCGCACCGCCCGGCATGTTCTCCGCCGACGGGATCGCCGCGACGACGTTGATCTTCGGCTTCAGCCGCGCGATCGCCTTCATCGTCGCGAGGATCGACGCCGCGCCGCCCATGTCTATCTTCATCGTTTCCATGCCCTTCGCGTCCTTGATCGACAGACCGCCGGAATCGAAGGCGATCCCTTTGCCGGTCAGGGCGATCGGCGTGGAGGCGCCGTCTCCCGTGTACGTCAGCTCGATCAGGCGCGGCGGGTTCACGCTCCCCTGCCCCACACCGAGGATCCCTCCGAATCCCCGCTTCTTCAGCTCGGCCTCCGTCCACACCTTGCAGGTGAGCCCCTCCGCCTTCGCCATCTTCTGCGCCTCGCGGGCGAGAGCGGCGGGCGGGAGGTCGCCGGCGGGGGTGTTCACGAGGTCGCGCGCCCACGACACCGCGTCCACGATGACCCCGGCGCGGCGGGCGGCCTGCCTGCCCGCCTTCGCATCGGCCTTACCCGTCCCGACCAGGGTGACCTTCTTGAGCGAGGTCTGCTCGTTCTTCGACTTGTACCGGTCGAATCGGTAGGCGCCGAGCCCGAGCCCCTCCGCGGCTGCCTGGACCAGGTCCCCGGTCTCGCCTTTCACCGCCTGCGGGAACGTCGTGGCCGCGTGCCCGAACCGGCCGACCGAGGAGGCGACCCGGCCCAGCGCTTTCCGCATCGCGGCGGCATCGAAGTTCCGCCGCTCGCCTACGCCGTGGAGCAGCACGGCGCCGGCAGCGAACCGATCGCCGTTCCGTTTCGTGACCAGGATGGACTCACCCTTCTTCCCGGTGAGCTTCGCGTCCTTGTACGCCTGCTGGAGACCGGTCTCCTTGACGCCGGGACCGAACTCCGGCCCCTGGAAGACCGGCAGGATCAGGACCCCAGCCTTCACCTCCGCCGGTGCATCCGTGGAGAACGAGAACGTGGTCACAGGGCGCAGCCTCCTTCGTTCGGCCTAAAGCAGGAGCGGCAGTGTAGCCATCGAACGCAACCGAGGACATCGGTACCCTGACGCCGGTGAAGACCCTCGACATCCGGGACCTGGTGGCGTTCTCCGACGACGAGCCGCGGCGACGGACGCTGCTGGAAGGAGCGCACCTCTGGTCCGAGGTGATCTGCCTCCAGGGGTCGCAGGGCATCGGACCCGTCCGTGACGACGGCGCGGACGGGATCCTCCTGGTGCTCGCGGGCGAGGTGGCGACGCAGATCGGGAGGGGGCGCGCACGGATGAAACAGTGGGAGGCCATCGACGTGCCGGCGGGCCAGGATCTGACCGTGCGCAACGCCTCCGACGACCCATCCGTCGTGCTGCTGGTGGTCGCTCCGCCGCCGGACCCATGAGATCGACCCTCGTCGAGGGACGCCGAGGCTAGGCTTCCGCGATGGCGCGTGGGGCGGCGGTGGCGGCGACGCTCGCGACCGCCGGAGGTCCGCTCCCCGCGAGAGGCGTCGCCGCCACCGCCGCGGTCTTCTCGCC
>CBHFMJ010000008.1:0-20835 GCA_965994715.1 uncultured bacterium
TCCTGGGGCGTGGTGTAACGGCAGCACGACAGGTTCTGGCCCTGTTAGTCGAGGTTCGAATCCTTGCGCCCCAGCTTCCGAGGCGAGGACCCTCCCCGTTCGGGCCGGGTCAGAGACCCAGGCCGACCAAGAGACCGACGAGCACCACCGCCAGGCTCATCCCGAACAGCGCGAGCGTTTGTCCGACCTCGCTCCGTAAGCCGTCGTCGTCGTCACGGGTCTGCATACGTTCTTCGTACCCCGATGCACGCCGCTCCATACGCGAGATGTCGGGAGCATCGGGCCAGAACTTGAACGGCGACCCTCAGGCCGCACGGCGGCGGCGAGCCGACTCAGGTTCCAGGAGGTCGAGCACACGCGATTCCACCGCCGCCCGAACGCGGTCGTCCGTCAGATCCCGGCTCCGCGGCAGCGCGATCGTCTCTCCGTTCAGGAAGCGATCGACGACGCGGGGATCGATGTAGGACGCTCGACACACAGCCGGGGTGTTCCCGAGCGCCTCGGCGACCTCCTTGACGACCGCGGACACCACCCGCTTGCGTGACGTGACGGATCTGAGCTCCTCATCCTGCGAGGCGAGGAGAGCGGCGGTGAGCACGGTGGCGTGCCACGTGCGGAAGTCCTTCGCCGAGATGTCCTCGCGCGCGAGGTCCTTGAGGTAGTCGTTGATGTCCTCCGACCGGACGTCCCGCCACGCGGTCCCCTCACGGAAGGCCAGCAGCTCCCGACCCCCGCCTCTCCGTCGGAGGAGGGCTCGCGTCAAGCGGGCGAGGGCCTGATCCTCGATCGTCTGGATCCGGCGCTGGCCGCCCTTCGCCGAGAAGTCGAACCGCACCTCGTCGCCTCGCACGCGCACGTGAGCCCGGCGGATCGTCGCCAGCCCGTACGAACCGTTCTCCTCCATGTACGTCTCCGACCCGACCCTGAAGAACCCGAGGTCGAGGAGCCGGACCGCACCCGCCAATGCCCGTTCGCGCGTGAGCCCCGGTGACACGACGGCGCGATCGCAGATCCGCCGCATCGCGGGGAGCCGGCGAGCCAGGCGCAGGACGCGATCGAACTTCTGGCGATCCCGATGGGCCCGCCAATCCTCGTGGTACAGGTACTGTCGACGTCCCGCCGCATCGGTGCCGACCGCCTGGAGGTGCCCGCGGTCGTCGGGGCAGATCCATACGTCTTCCCAGGCCGGGGGGATGGCCAGGGCTCGGATCCGCTCATGCGTGGCCTCGTCCCGGACCAGCTGCCCGTTCGGGTGCAGGTACATGAAGCCGCGACCCTGCCGTCGTCGAGAGATCCCCGGCGCGGTGCACCGCACACGCCTCAGCGCGCTCATCGCCGATCGTCCGCACTCGGTTCCACGAACGTGACGTCGACCCGCTCTTCGGGCCGAGCGCGCTGCTCCTCGGCCTGGCTCGCGAGCGCCTCGCGATCCTTCGTGGCCAGCGGCGGGGGGGCGAGCGATCTGGGCCAGAGTCGGCGCGCCAGCACGACGTTGACCTCGCCGGCGAACAGGAAGAGCTGCGCGGCGAGGTAGATCCACGCGAGCAGGCCGATCACGGTCGCGAACAATCCATAGATGGCGGATGCCCGCCCGATCTGGTGGTCGACGACCCAGCCCCCCACGAGCAGCAGCACGGTCCATCCCACGGCGGCGACGACCGCGCCGGGGAGGACCTGTCGCCACGAGACGCTCGCGACGGTCAGGACCCGGAACGCGAACCCGAACAGGGCAACCGACACGAGGGTCAGCCCGACGAGTGAGATCGCGCGCAGGACGAGGGAACCCCATCCGGTCTCCGTGCCCGTTCCGACGAAGAACGTCGAAAGGACGATCGACGCGGCGAAGACGAACAGGAGAAGGAACGCGCGCGCGATCCGGCCGAGGAGACCGGGCCGCTCCGCTCGTGGCACGTCCCAGATGTCGTCCATCGCCTGCTGCGCCGCGGCCACGACCGCCGTCCCCGTCCAGAGGGCGCCGACCAGTCCGACGGTCAGCGCGAGCGGTGAACCCGACAGCTGCCTGACGCTCTCATCGATCACCGTCCCGATCTCCGTGCCGACCACCGGGAACCGCTCGAGGACCGAATCGATCAGGCGCTTCTGGAGATCGGGGTTGCCGTCCAGCACGAAGGCCGCGATCGTGACGAAGATCAACAGGAGCGGGAACAGGGAGAAGAACCCGTAATAGGCGATCAGGGCCGCGAGCTGGCTCGCCCGATCGTCACCGAACTTCTTCACGACGGCGAACGGGAACGCCAGCGCCGGGTGGGCCCGCTGAACGTCGTCGGCGCGGTGCAGCATCCGCTGCGCGGCCCCCTCTTTCGGCTCCGTCATGCCGGGTTCCTTCCCTCGCCTCCACAGGGTCAAACGCCGAGGTCGGAACGGATGCGAGCTCGATAGCCTGTCGGCATGAGCGAGTCCGGGACCGTGGGATCCGGCGGCCGCTGCCCCGTCTGCGGCGTCGGCACCCTGGCCGACATCGACTTCGGCGGCGACGAGAACGTCCAGGACACCGAGAGCCGCCAGGTGGACACCTACACCTGCGGGCACGAGGTCGAGCGCGCACCCCTGGAGACCGCCGACGCGGACCGGCTGGACGTCGAGCAGCGGACCTCGGAGGAAACGACGTCGCCCACGCCGGAGGAGGGGACCGCGCCCTAGGGGTCCCGGGACCGGGTGCCGAGCGGCATCGCCGGTTCCTCCGAGGGAGACGGCTCCACCGACGGGGACGGCGACGGGGACGGCTGGGCGGACGGGGACGGCTGGGCGGACGGCGAGGATGACGGCTCCGCCGACGGCGAGACCGACGCCGACGGCGCGGCGGACGGCGCGGCGGGAACGGCCACCGGCGACGACTCCGGCGGGGGCGGATCGGCGTAGACGTCGTAGCTCGCCGCGGGGAATCCCATGACCGGCATCCCTTCGGTCGCCTCGGTCATGAACTCGTGCCAGATCGTGGCGGGGATCGTTCCGCCGTATACCTCCGGGACGCCGGCGACGTCGCGCATCGGCCGGGCTCCATCGGGATAGCCCACCCAGACACACGTCACGAGCTGGGGCACGTAGCCGCAGAACCACGCATCCGTCGCGTCCTGGGCGGTTCCCGTCTTGCCGGCGGCCGGGCGATCACCCAGGCGGGCGGCCATCCCCGTCCCGTGATCGACGACACCCTGCAGGACCCGTGTCGTCGCGTCGGCGTCCTGCGGGGACAGGACCTCGCTGCCCACGCTGGCCAGCCCGCGGAGCGGGCCCTGGAGGACCTCCCCGTCGGAACCGGTGACCCGGTCGATCGCCGTCGGCTCCACGTAGGAGCCTCGCGCGGCGAGCGTGGCGTAGGCTGACGTCATCTCCAGCGGCGTGACCTCCGACGTCCCCAGACCGATCGAGCACACCGGGGCCAACCGGGATCGGATACCCATCCGGTGGGCGACCTCGGCGACGGCCTCGGGCCCCACCTCGACCGTGAGTTGCGCGAAGATCGTGTTCACCGATCCGGCCGTCGCGCTCTCGATCGACATCGTCCCGGCGGAGTGGTCGCCCGCGTTCGACAGGGTCCACGGCTGCCCGTCCGTCTCGCAGAACGGATCCGAGATCGTGATCGACGGAGGACCGGCCCGGACCTCGAGCGGGGAGATCCCACGCTCAAGGGCCGCGACGAGGACGAACGGCTTGAACGCGCTCCCCGCCTGTCGCCGGGCCTGCGTGGCGAGGTTGAACTCGCTCCGCGCGAAGCTCCTGCCGCCCACCATCGCGCGGATCGCACCGTTCCTGGGATCGATCGCAACGAGCGCCACCTCAGGGTCGGACCGGGAGGGGAGGGAGGTGCGGATCGCACGCTCGGCGGCTCGCTGCCACTCCATGTCGAGGGTGGTCCGGACGCGCAGCCCGCCTCGGTAGAGGGCGTCCAGTCCGTAGCTGGCCTTCAGGTCCAATCGCACGTGCTCCATGAAGTGCGGCGCCGCCGAGCGCACGCTCGCTTCCTCGGCGAGGCCGAGCGGCCGAGCCCGCAGCAGCTCGGCACGCGCGGGACCGATCGACCCGACCTCCGTCATCCTCATCAGGGCGAGATCACGAGCGCGCCGGGCCTCCTCCGGGTGCTCGAACGGATCGCGCGTCGACGGGGCCGAGATCAGGCCGGCGAGCGTCGCGGACTGCAGGAGCGTGAGGTCCTTCGCATCACGATCGAAGTACGTGCGAGCCGCAGCCTGGACGCCGTACGCACCGTGTCCGAAGTAGACGGTGTTCAGATATCCGCGCAGGATCTCCCGCTTGGAGATCGTGTCCTCGAGCTTGACGGCGAGGATGGCCTCCCGCACCTTGCGCGACACCGATCGCTCCGGACCCGTCAGCACGTTCTTCACGTACTGCTGCGTGATCGTCGAACCACCCTGGCTCAAAGACCCGCTGGTGAGGTTCCTCCACGTCGCGCGGACCACGGCCATCCTGTCGATACCGTCGTGCCGGTAGAAGTCCGCGTCCTCGACCGCCACCACGGCCTCGCGCAACGATCCCGGCATCTGCGAGAAGGGGATCAGGACCCGGTCGACGCCCGCGTGCAGCTCCGCGACCTCGTTGCCGTTGCGATCGAGGAGGACCGTCGTCTCCGCGAGCGGTGGGATCTCGGGGAGCGATGTCGTCGCGTACAGAGCGACGAGCGCCCCCGTGGCGGAGACCAACGGGAGGAAGATCGAGAGGATCGCGATCCAGGCCACCAGGCGTCGGCGGCTCATCGGGAGGGACGGCGCGGTCGCGACCCAGCCGTCACCACGCGCGAGGCGCGATCGGATGGTGCGGGGCGAGGTGGTCCGGGCGGCACTCATGGGGGGCTGCCAGGAACTACCCAGATGACTTGGGCCACAAACCGCTGAGTCGGTGGGCCCTCCTCACCGCACGCGGTACCGGCGAGGAGAGGGCTGACGTCTCGCCGATAGCATGGCGCTCTATCGGAGGAGGCGCCCGTGGCCACATCGACACGAAGGATCCCCGTCACCCTCGTCCCCGGCGACGGCATCGGACGCGAAGTGACCGAAGCCGCCAGGCGGATCGTCGAGGCGACCGACGCACCGATCGGCTGGGAAGAGACCGAGGCCGGAGCCGAGGTGTTCAAGCAGGGTCTGCCCTCGGGCGTCCCGGAGGAGACGATCGCGTCCCTGTCGCGTACACGCGTGATGTTGAAAGGGCCGCTCGAGACCCCCGTGGGCTTCGGCGAGAAGAGCGCGAACGTCACGCTCCGGAAGCTGTTCGAGACCTACGCGAACGTCCGGCCGGTCCGTGAGCTCCCGGGGGTGAAGACGCCCTACAGCGGCCGTGGCATCGATCTCGTCATGGTCCGGGAGAACGTCGAGGACCTCTACGCCGGCATCGAGTACATGCAGACGCCGGGCGTCGCGGAGGCGCTGAAGCTGATCTCGGTGAAGGGGTGCGAGAAGATCGCGCGATTCGCATTCGAATACGCGCGGAGCGAGCACCGTTCGCTGGTCACGTGCGCGACGAAGGCGAACATCATGAAGCTGTCCGAGGGGACGCTGAAGCGGGTGTTCGAGCAGGTCGCACCCGACTACCCCGACATCGAGTCGTGGCATCTGATCGTGGACAACTGCGCGCATCAGCTCGTGAAGCGCCCGGAACAGTTCGACGTGCTCGTGATGACGAACATGAACGGCGACATCCTGTCCGACCTGACGAGCGCCCTGGTGGGAGGTCTCGGCTTCGCGCCGAGCGCGAACATCGGGAGCGAGGTGGCGATCTTCGAGGCGGTGCACGGTTCGGCGCCGAAGTACGCGGGCAAGGACGTGATCAATCCCACCGCGTTGATCCTGTCCGCGGTCCTCATGCTTCGGTACCTCGGCCTGTTCGCGCAGGCGGACGCGATCGAGCACGCGGTGCTGGTCACCCTCGAGGACGGTGTGCTCACCGGCGACGTTGTCGGCTACGGCAACGGTGCGTCCACGACCCGGTACACGGAGGCGATCATCGGGAACCTCGGCCGCAGGTCCGAGGGATGGACGGTGCGCGAGCACCGGCCGCTCGAGCTCCCGAAGCTCTCGGACGCGATCGACTACGTGCGACCCGAGTCCCGCGCCGTCGTCGGGATGGACATCTTCATCGAATCGCCGATGGGCCCGAACGAGCTGGGCGCCTCGCTGATGGAGCTGACGCACGACACGCCGCTGTCGTTGAAGCTCGTGTCGTCACGAGGCACGAAGGTCTTCCCGCCTACCGGTGCGATCACAGACACCGTGGATCACTACCGGTGCCGATTCATCATCAAGGAGAGCCCCGGCGACCTCTCCGACGGCGACGTCAATCAGCTGCTCGTCGCGATCAGCCGGGGGCACCGCTGGATGCACATCGAGAAGCTGCAGGAGTTCGACGGAGAGCTGGGGTTCACCCGGGACCAGGGCGAGAACTGACCGATCGGAACGTACGAGGAGCCGGGACGGACGCGTCGCCCGTCCGTCCCGGCCCTCCGAGCTCCCGTTCGTTATCCGCGACCGGGATCTCAGTGGCGGAACGGCGTTGCCAGTGCCGCCACGAAGCCGCTGTAGACCTTGCGCGCTGCCGCGCGACGATCGTGCCGCTGGGCCGTCCGCGTGGTCCTCGATCGACGGAAGGAATCGGCCTCGCGCACGCGATCGCGGATCTGCTCCCTCGCCATGTCTCCCGTGATCATCGTCCGCCCCTTTGCTCGGTGACAGGAGCGACGGTACGCCCGTGCCCACGACACGGCTGTGCCCGGAGGCACGGATCGGGCGTGTCCTTCGCCACCGAATGGATGTGTCGCACATCACCTCGACGCTGCAAGATGACCGGGATGACCTCGGTCGCCGTGATCGGTCTCGGAGCGATGGGCGCCCGGTTCGCGGGCAGGTTCCTCGAAGCCGGCCACGAGGTGATCGTCTGGAACCGGACACTCGAGAAGGCCGAAGAGCTCGTCTCGCGAGGGGCGTCGGCGGCGGCCACACCCGCCGAGGCTGCGCGGAACGCCGAAGGAGTCGTCACGGCCGTGTCGGACCCCGAGGCGCTGCGAGCGGTCACCGACGGCCCGGACGGCATCGCCGCCGGCTCGAACGCCTCGACCACAGTGATCGAGATGTCGACGGTCGGACCCCGGGCGGTGCGCTGGCTGGAGACCGCGCTGCCGCCGGGGGTGGGACTGCTGGACGCTCCTGTCCTCGGCAGCCTGTCCGAAGCGGAGGCGGGCACGCTCCTCGTGTTCGTCGGAGGCCCGCGCCGTCTCGCCGAACGGTGGATCCCGCTCTTCGGGACGCTCGGCTCGGTGATCGTTGCCGGTCCCCTCGGGTCCGGAGCGGCGGCCAAGCTGGTGGCGAACGCCACGCTGGTCGGCACGCTGACCCTCCTGGGCGAGACGATCGCCCTCGCGGACCGACTCGGCCTCGGACGGAGGCTCACCATGGACATCCTGGCGCAGACGCCGCTCGGCCTGGCCTCGAAGAGGCGGCGCGAACAGCTTGAGACCGAGGACTTCCCACTGCGATTCCGCCTCGCCCTGGCTCGGAAGGACGCCGACCTGATCCAGGAGGCGGCGGAGGCGGCGCACGCGGACACGCGGGTGCTCGCGGCGGCCGCCACGTGGTTCGTCGATGCCGAGGAAGCCGGGCTCGGCGACGAAGACTACTCGACGGTCCTCCAGCGGATCATCGACCACGGCTGATCGTTTCCCGACCGGTGTTATCCTCGCTGACTGGGTCCATCGAGCGGCCGCGGTCCCATCGTCTAGAGGCCTAGGACATCACCCTCTCAAGGTGAAGACACGGGTTCAAATCCCGTTGGGACTACCAGCGTCCTGGCGGCAGGAACCGACATCGCTCCCGCGCGCTATGGTCATGGAGCCATGTCGGGGGATCGGTCGTACATCGAGGAGAACACGCGAGAGCGCGAGCGGATGCGCGCGATCGTCGAGCGCGTGAGCGATAACGAGCTCTGCATGTCCGTCAACCCTCACTGGAACGTCGCCGCCGTCCTCGGCCACATCGCGTTCTGGGACGCCCGGGTGCTCTCGCTCGCCGACAAGCTCGAGCGCGGAGAGCCGTTCACGACCTCCGACACGGAGCCCGAAGACGTCGACTGGATCAACGACGCCAGCCGTGCGCTGATCCACGCGATCCCGCCGCGGGAGGCCGCTCGCCTCGCCCTCGAGATCGCGGAGGAGACCGACGCACGGGTGGCGACCCTCCCCGTCGACCGTCTCTGGCCGACCGACCCGGACAGCCCGCTGTACGCGCTGCGCGCGTCGCACCGAGGCGAGCATCTCGACGAGGTCGAAGCGGCACTACGGGATCCGTCCGGTCCGAGCGGTGACGCCCCGACGATCTAGGGACCTCGGTACTCGAAGGCCGCGACGGCCGTGTACTTGTTCGCGTAGTCGATGTCGAGCCGATCGACCCGCAGCCGTTTGGACGAGCCGAAGAGACCTTCCTTGAAGATCGTCCCCTGGGGCAGCATCACGCCCGGAGAGATCTCGGCGCCGGTCACCGGGTTCCGGATCGGCTCGGACTCGAGCTCGTAGGCGTCGCCGGCGCGGACGCTCGACCGGATGCCGTCGAGGTGGAGATCGAACGGGACCGCCTCCGGACCCTCGAGCGTCGGCCAGGTCCACCCGAGGACGCCCCACGGTCCTCCGACCTCACCCTTGGCGAGGGTATGGATCGCGTCCCGCTGCGCCTCGTCCGTGCGTTCGTCCACAAGGAGGAGAGCAACCCCGTTGCCTTCGTGGATCGGTCCGGGCCAGTTCACCGTCAGCGTGAACGTGATGCCGTCGAGACGAACGTTTCCATAGGAACCCTCCTCCACATGCCAGGTCCATCCACCCTCGCACTTGCCCATCGTGGGGAGGGCCTGGAAGTTGCACGGGCACCCGTAGTCGCAGTTGCACGCGACGACGACCGTTCCCCTCATCGACCACGTGTTGCCCATGGCTCCCCTCTCACGTCAGCGCGACGGCCGCCGCCGCCACGAGCAGACCGACCCCGATCAACCGGGCGGACACCTCGCCATACGGCAGGACCTTCTGGACGAACACCGCGCCCGCGATCACGATCGCCCAGCCGAGCTGCATCGACGCGGCGAGGACGAGGACGGCCATCAGGCCGACACAGCAGCCGAGACACCAGATGCCGTGCTCGATGCCGAGCCGCACCGCCCCGCTCCGGTAGTGCTCCATCAGGAACGCCGCCGGGTTCCGGCATCGGCGGAGACACGCCGACTTCAGCGGGCTGAGCTCGTAGAGGCCTGCCACGCCCAGGACGACAGGCACGGTCAAGCCCATCGCACGCTCCATGGCCACGTACGGCACCAGGCCGACGACGGTCCAGACCGCCAGGTACCCCACGGCCATCCCCACGCGCGATCCTCGGGAGAGGAGCAAAAGGGGCGCGATCGAGGGCAGCATCATCGCCGCCATCATCAGCGACCACCCAACGGTGAAGCCGAGGAATCCCATCGGTGGCTCGTACGTCACGAGCGCCACCCAGGCGACCGCGGATGCCGCGACGAAGGCGGCCACCGCGATGATCGTCGTCCGGTCGACCGAGACGGATCTCGGTCCGCGAGGCTCCAGCATCAGCTCCTGACCGTCGCCTGTTCGCCCGGAGCGTACCGCCGCGAGACGGACCGTCCCTCCGAGAGCCCCGAGTCGAGCTACTCGGACCTGGCCTCGCCGGTCGTACTCAGCCTCGCTCGCGGGCCAACGCCTGCAGCCCAGAGACGCTCGGCGCATCGACCGGCATCGCCCCGCGGAGGAGCGCCCGCAAGCCGCCTCGTTGGTTCTCCTTGTGATCGCCGGTCACCATCGGCGAGCGCGCGAGCGCTTTGACCTGTCCGAGGTGCACGAGCTCAACGTCACCGCGGCGCTCGATCTGGAGCGACCCGATCGCCGACCACTGGCGGATCGCCCTCACCTCCACGTTCAGCAGCTCGGCGGCGCTCTCGATCGTCACCGATCCCTCGCCCACCGTTGTGTCCTCCGTCCGTCACGGAACGTCATGAGAGTCGTGGATGACGTTAGATGGCCCACATGGAGGACCACATCTGCCGTCGGCTGACGATCCTGGAGAAGGAACCGGACCGGCGTGTGGCTCAGAAGGACTACTCGAAGTAGTTCGGTGCGCGTCTACGAAGCGCTCACCACTCGTCGTGCCGCTTGCCCACCCGGGGACGGGTATGACACTCGCACGCGTCGTCGGAGCACTGCTTGTCGTGATGGCGACCGGGCTCCCAGACGAGGTCGTGGTCGTCCTCGGCGACGAGGTACCCGCAACCGCACCACCCGCAGACGTCCTTCAGGACCATGTGCCAGGATCCCTCGGCGTCCTGGCGCTCGGGCAGGTTCAGGACCTTCGACACGGGCGCCTCCTCGTCGACATCCTAGACCCGGATGATGCGGGGGGGGAAATCGCCTCGAGCGACTCAGCAGCCGATATCGACCCAGGCGGGCGCCGGCCCGATCGGCACGTCCGCGGCGCGAGCCCGGTCGCGCAGCCGCCCCCGATACGTGATCATCGCGGACCGCGACATGTCGGAGTGCGTCATGCACTTCCACGAGGCGTACCGCTCTCGGCGAAGTGGGCTCTGGAGGCTCTCGCCGTGCCCGATCACGTTCCGGATCTCGATCTCGAATCTCGCCACGAGCCAAAGCGTCAGCCGCAACGACGACCGCATCTGCACGGCGTTCCTCAACACCTCCGCGTCGGAGCGCCCCACGTGCTCGATCCCGATCGAGAGCTGGTTCATCCCGATCGTGTGGCGACAACGGATGCCGAGCGACGCCAGCTGATAGATCGTGCCGTCCGTGTGCACGATGAAGTGCGTGCACGTGCCCGGGTACTCCCCGAGGTGCTTCGAGTTGGACGCGAACGTGTTCCAAGCCCCCTGCCACGTCGTGCCGGTGGTGTAGTGCTCGACGATCGCGGCGGGTGCGTCGAGCTTCCACCCCCACGTCCCGTAGTGACGCCGCGAGTAGGCGGCCATCTGACGGCGACGGCGATCGCCGTACGGGATCGGCTTCCACACGATCGGCGGCCGCAGTGCGGCGACGTCAGGCGTGAGCGCCTCGGTGGCGACGACGGCCGCCGTCGAGGACGTCAGGTGCGTGGGCGTGAGACCGACGGCGGGCGTGAGACCGGCGGGCGCGAGCCCGACAGCGGGCGTGAGTCCAACGGCCTGCGCGACGGCTACCGCCACGAACAGGAGCCGGCGCGTCACTCGCCGGCGGCCGCGCGCACGCGGGCGACGGTCCGTTCCCTGCCGAGCAGCTCGAGCGACTCGGGCAGGGGCGGCGACACGTTCGACCCCGTCACCGCCGCGCGCACCGGCTGCCATCCCTTGGTCCGGCTCAGGCCTGCCGAGGCCGCCAGCGTGTCCAGCGCCGCCTGGATGTGTTCGCTGTCCCATCGCTCCAGGGCATCGAGCGCTTCGGCCGCCTCCTTGAGGTACCCCTCGGGGGCCTTCGCGATCAAATCCGTCGCCTTCTCGTTGGGCCGGACGTCGTCCGTGAAGAGGAACCGAAGCAGGATCGGCGCCTCCGTGAGGGTCTTCATCCGTTCGCGGACGATCGGCATCGCGCGCCGCAGCAGGTCCGGATCGAGGGAGAGCCCCTCCTCGGTGAGGAAGTGCACGCATCGCGCGGCGAGCTCCTCCTCGTCGAGTGACTGGATGTAATGGTTGTTCATCCACTCGAGCTTCTGGACGTCGAACACGGCCGGGTTGTGGGAGACGTGGGAGAGATCGAAGGCGTCCATGAGCTCGTCGCGGGTCAGGAGGGTCGTGTGATCGTCCTTGGCCCAGCCGAGGAGCGCCAGGTAGTTGACCATCGCTTCGGGGAGGAACCCGTGCTCGCGGAAGGCGGCGACGCTCGTGTCGCCGTGCCGCTTAGACAGGGGCTTGGAGTCAGGTCCGAGGACCTGTGGGAGGTGCGCGTAGGCGGGAGGTGTCCCCCCCAGTGCCTCGATCACCGCGGCGTTGCGGGGTGCGCTCGCGAGCAGGTCATCGCCGCGGATCACGTGGGTGATCTCCATCAGGAGGTCGTCGACGGCGACGGCCAGGAGGAACACGGGCGATCCGTCGGAACGGACGATCACGAAGTCTCGGAGGTCGTTCGATCCCCATCGAACCTCGCCCTTCACGAGATCGTCGACGACCCATCCCTGATCCGGCATCAGGAAGCGGATGGCGAACGGTCTCCCCTCCGCCTCGAACGCGGCGATCTCCGCCGCCGGGCGCTGGCGGCACCGGCCGTCGTAGCCGGGTGGCTCGCCTCGTGCGAGCGCTGCCTTCCGACGCTCATCGAGCTCCTCGGCCGTGCACCAGCACCGGTAGGCGTGCCCTCCCTCGAGCAGCCGGTCGGTCATCTCGCGGTAGATGCCCGATCGCTCCGACTGCCGGTACGGCCCGTACGGGCCTCCGACGTCCGGGCCCTCGTCCCAGGCCAGACCGAGCCAACGGAGGTCCTCGACGACGCCCTGGGAGGCCTCCTCCGTCACACGGCTCGCATCCGTGTCCTCGAGCCGGAGGACGAACGTCCCGCCCTCGTGACGCGCGTAGAGCCAGGAGAACAGCGCGCTGCGAGCGTTCCCGACGTGGATCGAGCCCGAGGGGGCCGGTGCGAATCGGCACCGGACGCTCACCCGCGGACCTCGTTCCGGAGGACGCCCACGCCTTCGACCTCGACCTCCACGACGTCTCCATCGGCGAGCTTGCCGACCCCTTCCGGCGTGCCGGCGAGCAGGACGTCCCCGGGGAGCAGCGTCATGAAGGTGGTGGTGTACTCGATCAGGGTCGCGACGCCGAAGACCATGTCGGCGGTGGAGGCCTGCTGACGGATCTCGCCGTTCAGCCGGGTCCGCACGATCGCGTCGTTCGGGTCCAGTTCCGTCTCGATCCACGGTCCGAGCGGCGCCGACCCGTCGAACCCCTTCGCCCTCGCCCACTGATCGTCCTTCTTCTGGAGGTCGCGGAGCGTCACGTCGTTTCCACACGTGTAGCCGAGGATGTACCTGAACGCCTCCTCGGCACGCACACCGCGCGCCAACCGCCCGATCACCACGCCGAGCTCCCCCTCGTAGTCGATCCGCCGGCTGATCGGGAGCAGCGGGATCGGATCGCGGGGGCCGATCACCGCGGTCGAGGGCTTCAGGAACAGCAACGGCTCCTCGGGCACCGCGAGCCCCCACTCCTCCGCGTGGGCCACGAAGTTCCTGCCGACGCACACCAGCTTCGACGGGAGGACCGGAGCCAACAGGTGGACGTCGCTCAGCGCGACGGTCTCGCCCGTGGGAAGGGGATCCTCGAAGAACGTGCCGCGGAGGATCCGGATCTCCTCGGATCCGCGATCCATCGCGCCGGTGGCGATGCGGTCGCCGTATCGGAATCGGGCGAGTCGCATACCTAGGCGAGCCTGGACCCGCCGTCGAACGTCGCGCCGACCTGACGCCAGTAGCCCGCGATCATCTCGGAGGGCTCGAGGGCCGCGAGCTCCTCCCCCGGCGCGTCGAACAGCCGGATGTCCGCCTCCCCTGTGAACGCCGGTCCGAGATCGACGTCGCGCGAGCGCATCGTGACGAGCTCCGCGAGCGAGTCCCCGTCCTCCTTCTCGATCGAGGGCATCCAGCGCGAGTGCAGCATCGGGAGGGCGTTGACGAACCCTGCCGTTTCCGAGCCACCCGTCAGCGTGAGGCGGGCGTCGGCGAGGCGTCGGTCGTTCGCCTGGAGCGTCGCGCCGAACACCGCCCCGGCGCCGAGCCGAGGCCCCGCCTGGCCGACCGAGACCGGCCGCGTCATCCAGATCGAGCCGAGCTTCTTCGGGTACCCCTGGTACCAGCCCCGCGCGAGCGCGAAGTCCTTGTCGACCCAGATGTAGACGCACCGCGAGTACGTGTCCCCCTCGTACCGGCAGCGGACCACCACGAAGCATTCCTTGTACTGCGAGCGCACGGGGTCGAGCAGTTCCTCGCGGGAGTCGCTGCACGACTGCCAGTCGGCCCAGACGATCGCCACGGCGCCGGGGTCATCCTCGGCGGGGTCGACACCGTCCGGAAGGAGCGCCGCGACGCGAGCGGGGTCAGTGCGGTACTCGATCGTCATCACGTCGCCGGAGTAGTGCCACGGTGGTGCCGGGACGAGCGACGCCCTGCCCTCGGGCGACCGCGGCGGGAGGAACCCCTTCAGCTCGGCCACGGATGCGGAGTCTACGTGCCGCGTCCCTCCGAGGCGGCCACGCCGACACACGTCACGCGTGCCTTCCCGCCAGGGATCTCGCGCCAGGACCCTCCGCCGTCGCCGGACACGAACACCCGGCCGTCTTCGGCTCCGAACGCGATCGTGCCCCCGCCCGCGGCGAGGCAGTGACTGTCGATGTTCCCCGGGAACCAGTCCGGCAGGGCATCCGCACACCGCTCGAACACATCCGCTCCCGGCTCCCGACGGTAGAGCGCCGCCCGGCCGCCACGGGGACCCGTGGAGGCGCTCATGAACAGTCGGTCCCCATCGAGAGCGACCGCGCGCGCGTACGGAGCGTGGAGCCCCTCCGCGGCGAAGTGCCAGGTGGCGCCCGTATCGTGGGTCTCGGCGAGCCCGCGCGCCGTCGCGGCGACGACGTGGGAAGCGTCGAGGGGATCCGCGAGGACCTGATGCACGTCGGCGTCGATGTCGATCGTCGGTGACCAGACGCCGTCGGGGACCTCCGCATGGAGGATCCCGCCGACGTGGACGTTGGCGAAGAGGCCGCCGTCGGCCGACGCGGAGAGCGACCGCGTGTCCGGAGGGCCGCCCCACGGCGTGTACCACTCGCTCCGCCCCTCCGAGTCATCGAACGAGCGGATCATCGTGACGGCGCCGTCGCGAAGCACGCCGAGCCGCGCATGCGCCGTGCCGAGCAGCACCCCGTCGGCGGTCGGCAGGAGACAGCGTCCGGTTTCGTCGTCGATCTCACCGAGTGTCTCGACCTCGTCTCCGTGGACGCGCAGCACCTCGCGAGTTTCGACGAGCACGAGCCACCCGTGGCCGTCCCACGCCAACGCGGTGATGGCTCGATCTGCGAGCCAGCGCTCGCCCTCGCTTCCGACGAGCCCCTCCGCGGTTCCAACGACCCAGCGCACGACCTCTAGGCTATCGTTGGATGGAGACGCGGCGGATCCTCCTGGACGGTGTGGCGACCACCGTCACGCGAGAAGGTGATGAGCTCGTCGCTCCCGACGGCCGCCGGATCCCGATGGACGAGCCGACCCACCTCCCTCCGATCCAGCCCACGAAGATGGTGTGCGTCCACCTCAACTACGAGAGCAGGCGGGCGGAGTTCCTCGCCGAGCTGGGTCCGGCACCCACGTTCTTCCACAAACCCACCACGTCGTTGAACGTGCACGGCGGCGAGGTGGTGCGCCCGGCGCGATGCCGGTACCTGAACTACGAGGGGGAGATCGCGATCGTGATAGGCGAGCGGTGCTCGCACATCGCTCCCGAAGAGGCAGACGAGTACATCGCGGGCTACACCGTCGCGAACGACTACGGCCTCCACGACTTCCGAGACACCGACGCCGGCTCGATGCTCCGCGTGAAAGGCTCCGACACGCTCTGCCCGCTCGGTCCCGGCCTCGTGACGGACTGGGACTTCCACGGCAAGCGCATCCAGACGCGGGTGAACGGCGAGGTGGTGCAGGACGGCACCACCGACGAGATGATCTGGGACATGCGCTACCTCGTCGCCGACATCGCGCGCACGATCACGCTCCTGCCCAACGACGTGATCCTGTCGGGCACCCCAGCCCACTCCCGCCCCGTCCAACCGGGCGACGTCGTCGAGGTCGAGGTGGACGGCCTCGGGATCCTCCGCAACTTCATCGTCGAGGGTGCCGTGCCGGTCCGCGAGGACGTGGGCGCTCAGCCGAGCGGGTCCGAAGAGGTGATCTCGACCGCGTTCGGTGGAGACTGGGAGTTCCGGGGGGTCAGGGCTCCGAGGCGCGGCTGAGCCTGGGGCGGATCGCGCCGTCATCGGATACGGTCCTGGTTGCCATACGAGGAGGCGCGCGACATGGATCTGAGCGGCAGACGCCTGCGGTTGCTCATCTCGGACATCTTGGGCCTCGAGCGCGGGAAGTATCTGTTCGGCGACGTCGCTGAAGCCGGTCACGCGGCGTTCTGCATCGGGCTGTATCCGCTCACGACGGACAAGGAGATCCTGCCGGTTCGCCGCCAGCACTTCGACGTCGGCCTTCCCGACGTCGAGGCGCAGATGGATCGGGACACCCTCCGACCGGGCTGGGAGGACGACACCGTGGTCGGCATCGCCGACGTCACGCAGCACGGCGTCCCCCTCGAGGTCGACCCTCGGCACGTGTTGAAGCAGGCGGTGCGGGCCTGGCGCGAGATGGATCTCGAGCCCCAGATCGCGTTCGAGCTCGAGTTCTACCTGTGCGAGCGCGCGGACGACGGCTCGTGGGAGCCCGCGGTGCTCCCGTCGCATCGGGTCTACGGCACCGGCATGTCCGTCGACCCGAGCGGCGCCGTCCACGACATGGTGACCGCCTCGCTGGCGTCGGGCTTCCACGTGGAGAGCTGGTGCAGCGAGTTCGACAGCGCCGCGTTCGAGGTCAACTGGCGCTACCGCGACGCGATCGCGGGAGCGGACGAGGCGTTCCTCTTCCGCGTGCTCGTCCGCGAGATCGCCGCACGCCACGGCCGGCACGCGACGTTCCTCGGCAGGCCGTTCAACGATCGGGGCGGCTGCGGGATGCACGTGAACCTCTCGTTCCGGCGGCGGGACGGTTCGAACGCGTTCCACGACCCGGACGACCCCGATGGCCTGTCGGATCTGGCCAGGAAGTCGATCGCCGGCCTCCTGGCCCATCACCGAGGCATCTCCGCGATCTGCGCGCCCACCACGAACGCCTACAAGCGGCTGAAGCCGGACATGCTGAACGGTTACCTGGCGAATTGGGGATTCGACGATCGGACCGTGGGCGTCCGTGTCCCGCCCGCCCGCGGAGAGGGGTCGAGGATCGAGCACCGCATGGCCGATGCCGCGGCCAACCCGTATCTGGTGGGCGCGGCCCTGCTCCACGCCGCGCGGCTCGGGGTGACCGAGGAGCTGGAGCTCGGCCCCGCGCAAGAGCCCGGTGCCGACCCCAACACGGACGTGGCCGTGCCAAACACGCTCGAGGAGGCGCTCGAGGAGCTCCGGAAGGACACGAAGCTCGCCGCGGAGATGGGCGAGTGGCTCGTGGAGTCGTTCGTGGCGCTGAAGCAGGCGGAGTGGGATCGGTACGTCGCGTCCGGCGAGACCTCCGATACCGCGGTCACGTCGTGGGAGCTCGACTACTACCTTCCCTTCTTCTAGGCCCTTCCTCTTCCACGCACTTCGTCTGAGCCCTTCTCCTGATCACGCCCTTGACAATATGTAAGTCGTAGCTTAAATCCTCCGCCGCAGAGGTGGAGGAGGGAACCCAGTGGTCAACCTCTCGATCGAGATCGACGCGCCGCCGGAGCGCGTGTTCCGACACCTTGCCGACGTCGCCACGCATCCGGGGTGGGCGAACCCGAAGGCCGCGATGACGATGGAGCAGACCGCCGGCGATGGCCCCGGGCCCGACTCCGCGTACCGCTCCTCGGGCGTCTTCGTCGGCAAGCCCGTGACCGCCGACATCTCGGTTACGGTCTACGAGCCGCCGCGCCGATTCGCGATCCGCTCCGACCAGCACCAGGAAGGCAAGCGGGACGTCTGGTACGTGAACGACTACACGCTCACGCCGGCGGACACCGGGACTCGCCTCTCGAAGCGGGTCACGTCGAACGGCAACCCGGCGATCTTCTATCTCGCGTACCCCGCGATCCGCTCGGATCAGATGACTTCGCTCCGCAACCTGAAACGGCTCGCCGAATCCGGCGGGTGACCTCCGCCCGGCCGGGCTCCGCCGGAGCGCCCGTATGATGCGCCCGATGGCGGACGAGCATCCCGAGATCGACCTCGCGAACCCGGACAGCTTCGTCGAAGGGGTCCCGTACGGATGGTTCGATCACCTCCGCACCGAGCACCCGGTCTTCTGGCATCCGGAGCGTTCGCCCAATCAGGGCTTCTGGGCGGTGACCCGGTACGACGACCTCACCGCGATCCACATGGACTGGCGGACCTACTCCTCGGAACTCGGCGCCGTCTCCCTCGAGGAGCTCGACGACGAACAGCTCGAGATCCGGAAGTCGATGCTCGAGACCGATCCTCCCCGGCACACGGAGCTCCGCGCGATCTGTTCGAAGCGGTTCTCGGCGCGTGGGGTTGGCAAGTACGAGGACTGGATCCGCGACGTGGCACGCGACGTCCTGGATCGGGCACTCCCGATGGGCGAGTTCGACTTCGTGCCCGAGATCAGCCGCGACCTGCCGATCCGGTTCCTCTGCTCGATCTTCACCGTGCCCCAGGAGGATGCTCCGCAGCTGATCTCCTGGGGAGACCAGATGATCGCGAATCAGGACCCGGATATGTCCCGCGCCGTCATCGACCGGGATGACACCGAGGCCTACCGACTGCTCCCCTTCCGCTCTCCGGCCGCGTACGAGGTGTTCGACTACGCGGACCGGCAGCGGGACCTACGTCTCGCCGACCCGCAGGATGACGTGATCAACGCGCTCACGGTCGCGCAGTCCGAGGGAGTGTTGAACGAGCAGGAGTTCCACAACTACTTCGGCGTGCTGATGATCGCGGGCAACGAGACCACGCGGCACACGATCAGCCACGGCATGCTCGCGCTGATGGAGCATCCGGAGCAGTTGAAGCTGCTGCAGGAGGAACCCGACCGCATCCCGCGCGCCACCGAGGAGATCCTCCGATGGGCCACGCCGGTCCACCACTTCCGCCGCACCGCCACGCGCGACCACGAGCTCCGAGGGGCGGAGATCAAGCGGGGCGACAAGGTCGTGACCTGGTACTCGAGTGCCAACCGCGATGAGGATGTCTTCCCCGAGCCGTACACGTTCGACGTCACGCGGGAACCGAACGACCATGTGACGTTCGGACCGGGCGGGCCGCACTTCTGCCTGGGCGCGCACCTCGCGCGGCTCGAGACGAAGATCCTGTTCCAAGAGCTGCTGCCGCGGTTGAAGTCGATCGAGCTGGCGGGACCGGTCGAGCGGATCCGGTCCGACTTCGTGAACGGCATCAAGCGAATGCCGGTCCGCATCGAGGCCGCCTAGGGGCTCGCCATCAGGGCAGATGTGGCGTTGGACCTAGTCCATCCGAGGGGTGTTCCTTTCACCCATTCGACGGCTGCGCCATCCAATCGGGGGACATAGCATCGAGGCGTCATGGATGAGCGCAACCCCTCAGAGAGATCCGAGGCCAGCGCCGACGCTCCCGATCCGTATCGCCCCACGGACCGGGGGGGCGCGCGCCTCGCCGCGCGCCGGAGCCCGTGGGAGGGCCTGGCTCCGCAGGGCCCGGCGAAGGGACGCGAGGCGATCGAACGGATCCGGCAGGCGCAGGAGCGGATCGAGGCGCTCGAGGAGATGCTCGGCAAGGCTCGAGATCTCGAGCACGAGCTCACGGCGAAAGCGGTCCGGGACCGCGCTCAGATCTTCCGATACGAGGCCGAGATCTCGGAACTCAGCGCGATCTCCGCACGCGTGTCGAACGCCGAGGAAGCGCGCCGGGAGGCGGAAGCAGTCGCCGCGGCGAGCGAGCGAGCGCTGGCCTTGGCCGTCGCCCAGGTGGAGGCGCAGGGCGCGGAGATCGCCCAACTCCGTTCGCGGAACACCGAGCTCGAGGCCGACCTCGTCGCCGTCACGGAGAAGATCGCCGCGGCGGCGGTCGCTCGCGCCGAGGCGGTCCGCCTGAAGGCAGAGCGAGACGAAGCGCGAGAGCGGGCGCAGGTCGAACGGGGTCTGGCCGCCCAGGACCGACGCCGAGCCGCTGAGGCGGGCCTCCGCGCCGCCGAGCTGCAACACCAGCTCCGAGAAGCCGAGCGCCGGATGGTCCAGGTCTCGAACACCACGCCCCGGGAGAGCCTGGTGGTCCCGGAGGACGCCGACGAGGAGGAGGTCGCCGAGATCCCGCCGCCGTGGATCGAGCTCCAGCGTGCCAGCTCCGAGGCGGCATCGAACGGGCCGCACACCTCTGCCGTTCCGGACGCCATGGAGCCGGCGAGCGCGCAGGACGAAGAGCCCACGGTCGTGAAGGTCGGTGACGCCGAGCCGGAAGTTGCCGAGGCGGATGTGGTCGAGCGGGATGAGGTCGCTGCGGTCGACGAGCCCCGCGGAGCGGCCCCCTCCACACCCTCCGGGCCCGTGGCGATGCCGACGCCCCGGTCGTCGGCCCCCGAGACAGGATCGGCCTCGCCGGTTGCGAAGATGCCCGCTCCGCCGGAACCGTGGGCCGATCGTGCCAGTGCGGCATCCACGGCGGCTCCCTGGGAGGCGGTCGCCGCCAAGGGGTCTGAGAACATCAGGTCGACGCCCGAAAGGGTGAGGGACGAGCCGAAGGTCAAGGAGAGCGATGCATCGGCGGATGCACACGACGTCGAGACCATCCCACCGACCACGGACGTGATCGACCTGACCGCAGCGGACCAGACCTCGATCGATGACCTCGACGAGGACGAGGTGGACGAGGATGCGGGGGCCGACTCCGGATCGACGAGCGGTGGAGGCTGGGCCGTCCCCAACGAGAAGATCTGGCAGCTCCTCCGCGGACGACGCCGGGACTGACGTCGCTCCGACTACGGCGCGGCGACCCCGGACCTCGTGTCCACCCTCGCGAGGAGCTCTCGCAGCATCGCTGCGAGCCGGTCCTGGTCCTCGCCGGGTAGGACCGATGCGACGTGCGCTTCCTCCGCGTTG
>CBHFMJ010000009.1:0-20605 GCA_965994715.1 uncultured bacterium
GAGGACCTGCTGCATCCCGGTCAGCCCCGCCAGGGCTCCCGAGATCAGGAACAGCTTGATCTGCACGGCCCCGATCGCGATGCCGCCGGCCCGAGCAGACCCCACGGACGAGCCCACCGCGCGAGCTTCGAATCCCAGCCGCATCCGACGGAAGAGGAACCAGACGAGGACGCTCGCCACGATGGCGATCGGGAACAGCCACGAGAGATGTGCGGAGCCGCTCACCCCGAAGAAGTGGCCGAGATCCGGGACGAGGGCGCTCGGCGCGAAGATGTCCGTCCGCAGGTCGACGTTCTGGCCGGAGGGCGCGTCCGTGAACTTGAGCGGCCCGTTGAGCGCGTAGGCCACGATGCTGATCGCGATGCCATTCATCATGATCGTGGTGACGACCTCGTGGGCGCCCGTCGTCACCTTCAGGATCCCCGGGACCGCGGCGTACACCATGCCGCCGATGACGGCGAAGAGCAGGACCATGATCAGGTGGGACACGCCCGGCATGAAGTCGAACGTGAGCGCCGCCCAGGACGCCGTGACCATGCCCACGAGGAACTGCCCCTCGACGCCGATGTTGAACAACCCCGCTTTGAAGCACACCGACACGGCGAGGGCGGCGAAGATCAACGGGGTTGCGATCGCCAGGACAGCCCCGATGCTCGTGGGGTCCTTGAAGGCGAACCGCAGCATCGCGCCGTAGACGGTGACCGGGCTCTCCCCGTAGAGGATGATGATCAGCGACCCCACGGCGATCGCGATCGCGAAGGCCGACAGGAGCGCGAGACCCTGGCCGAGCGCGGTATCGAGCCAGGGCGGCCGCGAACGAGGGACGGGCACGGCCGGCGACGCCGCGGACATCAGCTCGCCTCCGCCGTCTCGGTGGCGCCGAGCATCCCGATGCCGAGTTCCTCGGGCGGCGCGTCGGGGGAGTATTCACCCGTGATCCGTCCCTCGTAGATCGTGACGATGCGATCGGACAGCGCGTAGATCTCGTCGAGCTCCGCGGAGATCAGGAGGACGCCTCGTCCCTCCTCTTTCTGTCGCAGGATCTGTCGCCAGACGAACTCGATCGCTCCTACGTCGAGACCGCGCGTCGGCTGGGACGCAACCAGCAGCTTCGGGCTGGTGTCCAGCTCACGAGCCAGGACCAGCTTCTGCTGGTTCCCGCCCGAGAGCGTGCTGGCGTTCACGTTGATCGAGCGGGCGCGAACATCGAACGCCTTCACGAGCCTACGGGCCATGTCTTTGATCTTCTGGATGAAGAGGAACCCGGTGCGGCCGGAGAACGGTCGGTCGTCTCCGCGACCGAGGAGGCTGTTCTCCCAGAGCGTCATGTCCAGGACGAGCCCCTGCTCCTGCCGGTCCTCGGGGATGTACGCGACCCCGGCGTTCCGGATGTCGGCCACGGACCACCCGGCGATGTCGTGGCCCGCGAGCCGGATCGTCCCGGCGGCCGGCTGACGAAGCCCGATCAGCGCCTCCGCGAGCTCGCGCTGCCCGTTCCCCTCGACCCCCGCGATCCCGAGGATCTCACGCTCGCGGACCTGCAGCGAGATGCCGTTCAGCTTCCCCTCGCCCAGCAACCCCTCCACTTCGAGCACCGGCGCGCCGATCTCGACCTCGGGCTTGTCCAGACGGAACAGCACCGGGCGCCCGACCATCATCTCGGCGAGCTTCGCCTTGGACGTCTCGGCCGGGCGCGTCTCGCCGACGATCTGCCCACGACGGAGCACGGTGATGCGATCGGCGATGTCCAGCACCTCGTCGAGCTTGTGGCTGATGAAGACGATGGCCTTCCCGTCGTCGCGCAGCTGTCGCAGGTTCTCGAACAGGTCCTTGGCCTCGAGTGGTGTGAGGACGGCCGTCGGCTCGTCCAGGATCAACAGGTCGACGCCTCGATAGAGCGCCTTCAGGATCTCGACCCGCTGCTCCTCGCCGACGGACAGATCCTCCACGATCGCACTCGGGAGCACATGGAAGCCGTACGTCTTGGCGAGCGCCGCGACTTTCTCATGTGCGGCGTCCATATCCAGGACCGCCTCGCCTTCGTCGCCGAGGATCACGTTCTCCGTCACGGTGAACGGATCGACGAGGACGAAGTGCTGATGCACCATCCCGATCCCGTGTTCGATCGCCACGCGTGGTGACGTGATCTTCACGTCCTCGCCGTTCACCACGATGCGTCCCTCGTCCGCCGGGTACATCCCGTACAGGACCCGCATCAACGTGGACTTCCCGGCGCCGTTCTCTCCGATCAGTGCGTGCACCTCGCCCGCACGCACCTCCAACGAGACGTCGTCGTTGGCCACGACGCCGGGGAACCGCTTCGTGATGTGCTCCATCACGACGAAAGGCGGGGCGCCCGCGCGCCCCGCCTCTCGTTGATCGCTCATCGGGATCTCACGATCTCCGACCGAGGGTGTGTCGGGGACGGTGATATCGCCGTCGATGATCTGCTGCTTCAGGTCATCGAGCAAGGTGATGATGTCGTCGGTCATCAGCTCCGTGTTGCTCTTCGAGTAGTCGACGCCGCCCTCGGCCATACCGAAGACCTGGCCGCCAGCCTCCAGGCTGCCGTCGCCGCTTTGCTCGATGGCGTCTCGGACCGCGGTGTCCACGCGCTTCAGCATCGACGTCATGATGTGCGGCTGCTGCTCCGCGCTCACGAGCTGGTACTGGTCGGAGTCGACCCCGATCGCGAGTGCGTCCGCGGCCACCGCCGCGTTGAACAACCCGGCGCCGGACGCGCCGGCGGCGTGATAGATGATGCAGGCGCCGTCGTCGTACATGCCGGTCGACAGTGCCTCACCCTTCACGGCGTCGTTGAACGCCGTCACGTCGTCGCCGATGTACTGCACGAGGACCTCGATGCCATCGTTCACGTCCGCGACGCCGGCCTCGAAGCCCGCCTGGAACTTCTCGATCAGTGGGCCGGTCTGGCCGCCCAGGAAGCCAACGGTCGTGCAGCCGTCCTTGTCGGCTTGCGTAGCGGCCGCGGCGCCCACCAGGTACGAACCCTCGTGCTCCTTGAACGTCAGGTCCGTCACGTTCGTGAGGCCGTCGTTCGTCAGCCCGCACGCGGTACCGCACGTCGCGTAGCCGTCGATGATCGCGAATTGCGTGTCCGGGTAATCGCCGGCGTTCTCGTTGATACCGGGCGAGAACGCGAAGCCCACCGCGATCACGAGGTTGTTACCGGCGTCGGCCAACGCGAGCACGTTCTCGTCGCGGTTCGATCCCGTCGCGTCCGGCTCGATCGATTCCGTGTTCTCCTCGCAGACGAGGCCCTCGTCGATCGCCGCCGTGAGACCGGCGTTCGCCGCGTCGTTGAACGACTTGTCCCCGATCCCACCGATGTCGTAGGCGACGCCCACACTGAGGTCGGCGTTGCACTCCGGCGCTTCGCTGTCCCCTCCGGGTGGCGATTCGGTGTCATCGCCACAGGCCGCCCCGACGAGCGCGAGCACGGCCAGCACAGCGAGCATCCGTAGCCATTTCGGCATGCTTCCCTCCCCTATCTGGATCAACCGGGCCGCGCGGCCCGACCGCACGGATTCTCCGGGCGGAGCGGGGGTCCGTCAAACGCCAGCCGGCGGAGGCCCCGTGGGAGACTACGGAACGGGAGGTTCCGGGAGATGTCCGAGGACGAGGACCTGTTCCGAGAGCTCCACGCCCGCCTCGCCGCCTCGCCGTTCCACACCTGGGCAGGGATGGAAGTCGTGAGCGCCGCTCGCGGGGCGGTCACGGTCGCGATGGAGCTCCAGGAGCGTCACGCGAACCTTCAGGGCTTCGTTCACGGTGGCATGTTGTCGATCCTGGCGGATACGGCGTGCGGGCTGTCGATCCGCTCGGCGATGGAGCCCGGACGTCTCCACGTCACCGCCGACCTCGATATCCACTTCCTCGCGCCTGCGAAGCCGGGGAGGGTCCTCGGTCGTGGGATCGCCGTGAAGGTGGGTCGATCCCTGGCGTTCGCAGAGGCCTCGATCGAGGACGGCGGAGGCCGGCTGCTGGCGAAGGCGCAGTCGCGCTTCTCGGTCGGGGGGACCGAGACCTAGTACTCCACGTCGATCTTGGCCATGGCCGCGGGCAGCTGTGCGAGGGCTCCCTGCAGGCCGAGGATCAGGCCCATGTTGCCGGCGATCTTGAGCTTGCCCGTCATGAACGCGGTGACGGGCGAGAGCTCTCCGCGGGCCAGTCCTGCGGCCGAGTCGTAGCTCTGGGTGATCGTGGCGTCCTCACCCTCGACGTCACCCACACCGAGGTCGATCCGGCCGTCCTCGATCGTGATCCAGTAGTGCGTGTCGGCGCCGCCACCGGTGATGACCTGCTGGATCGTGGCGTGCTGGCCCGCGGCCGCCCGGCGGAACTCCTCGCTCTCGTTGAGCTCCGCCTTGAGCGCCTGCGCCCATTCGTCTGACAGGAACTTCACGGACACGATGACCCCCTCGGATGTCGATGACTGGAGTGGCTGATGCGGAGGTCCCGGGAGTATAGGAGGGCCCTCACTCGAAGAAGAGCGGATCGGTGAGATGCAGCACGTCGTTCAGGAAGCGGACGGTCCGCGTCTCGCCGTCGACGTCGACGCTGTTCAGGCTCGTGTTCTCGGGGAGGAAGAACATCTCCTGCCGCAGCCCGAGGAGGTCGCCGACATAGGCGTTGATCACGCCTCCGTGAGCGAAGACCAGCACGTTCTCGCTTGGGTGGTGGTCGACGATCGCATCGACCGCGGTTCGCACCCGGGTGCGGAACCCGTCCCCGCCCTCGGCACCCGGCGCGCGATGCCAGATCGCGCGTTGGTTCCGGATGTGCTGTACGACGTCGGGATCGGAGCCCATGATCTCCTCGAACGGCTTGCCCTCCCAGCCGCCGAGGTGCGCCTCGACGAGCTCGTCGTCCACGGTGACGCGGGTTCCTGCCAGCCGCGCGAACGCCTCCGCGGTCTCGTTCGCGCGCCGGAGCGGAGAGGAGTAGACGACGAACGGATCGAGATCCATCACCAGGAGCCTGCCGGCGAGGAGGGCGGCCTGCTCGGCACCGCGCTCGGACAGCGGTGGGTCCCATTGCTCGCCTCGGGCGCTCGCCCATGGCTCGCCCTGCCAGCCGGAATCGGACTGACCGTGCCTGATCAGGTACAGGACGCGTTCGGTCACGCGGGCGCGGAGAGCGTCGTCGAACGGCGCGG
This sequence comes from uncultured bacterium, assembly GCA_965994715.1. Lineage (GTDB taxonomy): Bacteria > Actinomycetota > UBA4738 > UBA4738 > HRBIN12 > JAJNBA01. The sequence goes on from CBHFMJ010000009.1 coordinate 5,180, forward strand.
CGGGGCCGGAGGATGGGTCGCCCGCCAGTGATCGGCATACCCCTCGATATCCTCACGGATCCAGATCCGGCCCGACGCGAGCGTGGTGAGAGGCTCCGGGAACGACCCGCGGTCGATGTAGGTGATGACCCGGCGCTTGTCCCAGCCCATGATCTCGGCTGCCTCCGCGACGCCGACCACCGCCGGGATCACCTCGATCATCAGATCCACGTCGTCGCCCGTGACCTTCCGGAGCTCCTCGAGACAGCCGGCTCGGCTCGTCGCGGTGACCTCGATGTACGCGGAGACGTCGAGGATGTGGGCGAACCATCTCCCTCCGGTCTCCCACATGCGGGCCCGGGCAGGTTCGCCAACCGCCATGTCGGGATGCTAGCGCGGCGGTTCGACGACGTCGCCGTCTACCACCCGCAGCAGGGCAGGAGGTAGCCGCACGACGGGCAGCGGTAGTGCGCGTGCTCGGGCTCCATCGGTGTCCCGCAGGCGTCGCACGGAAGACGTTTCGACTCCGCGGGAGGCAGACAGCGATCGGTCTCGGCCGGAGCGTCCATCCTCGCCACGATAGACCCGCCGACCGACGTCACTCGGGAGGCGGCGCCCGATAGGCGCCGATCCGCCGGAGCTCTTTCCGCCAGCACTCCGTGTGCCAGTGACGGCGCTCGTCGGGCGCGTCGAGCGGGATGACCACGAGGTGCCAAATGCCCGCCCGCACGACGTGGTCGCAGCCCGGGCATCGATACTCCTTCTCCCCGCCGACATGTCGGACGTCGTAGCCGGGCAGCTCGGCCCACCGGGGGGCGGCCGACCGCGGCCGCGGAGCCTCCTGCGGCTGGAAGTACTCGGGATCGCGGCGGTTCTTCCTCGGCATCAGCCGTGGTCCCGGATGAACGCCGCGGCGTGCGGAGCCAGGGACGCACCGACCTCGCGGGGATCGCGTTTCCGACCACGGACCTCGAACGAATGGCCCCCACCCTCGAACGGGACGAGCGTAGCGAGAGCGCCCAGCTTCTCGACGACGCTCCGGAGGAGCTCGGGTGAGGCGAACGGGTCCGAGGTCCCCTGCAGGAAGAGCATCGGGGCCTCGATCCGGTACAGGTGCTCGTCCCGGATCCGCTCCGGCTTGCCCGGCGGGTGCAGGGGATACCCGAGGAAGACGAGGCCGGCCGGGTCGATGTCGGCGTCGGCTGCGGCCATCGATGCGATCCTGCCGCCGAGTGACTTCCCGCTCGCCCACACCGGACCGCCGGTGGCCCGATCGACCGCGGCCTCGAACGCGGCACGCCAGGCGTCACGGAGGACGCTCTCGGGGTCCGGCGAGCGCCTGCCGCGCTCCACGTAGGGGAAGTTGAAGCGGAGAGCGGCGATCCCTTCCTCGATGCATGCGCGGGCGAACCCGACCAAGAAAGGGTGGTCCATCCCGGCACCGGCGCCGTGCGCGACCACGATGGTCGCGAACGGCGACCGCGGGCGTGCATACGCCGCCGTGATCGGGCCCTTCACGGTCTCGAGACGCACCGACTCCTCGGGGGTGGCCATCGCGTGCCATGATGCACGCGATGGGCGGCACCCGCCCCCTGGGCACGTCAGGCTTCTCGTTAGTCGGCTGGAAGCACGGCGTCGTCTATCCGGAGGGGCGCAAGAACCGCGAGATGCTGACCTTCTACTCCCAGCAGCTGTCGTCCGTCGAGATCAACTACACCTTCCGCCGGTTCCCCACGGCGAAGTCGCTCACGACGTGGCGCGAGCAGGCGGCGGAGGGGTTCACGTTCACGCTGAAGGCGAACCAGCGCATCACCCACTTCAAGCGCCTCGCCGACACGGACGAGGACGTCCGCGCCTTCCTCGAGCTCGCGAACCTCCTCGGCGACAAGCTCGGCTGCGTCCTGTTCCAATGTCCGCCCTCGCTGCACTACGACCGTGCCCTGATCGAGGCCTTCGTCGGCTACCTCCCTCCAGGCGGACGGTTCGCGATGGAATTCCGCCATCCCTCGTGGATCGAGGCGAAGGACCTGTTGCTGTCCCAAGGGGTGGCGTGGTGCGTCGCCGAGACCGACGAGAAGGACCCAGGGCCCGACGACCTCTCCTGGGAGCCGATCGGCTACCTGCGCCTGCGCAAGACCGAGTACCCGGACGAGGAGCTCCGTGCGTGGGCCGATCGGATCGCCCCCGCGCTCGACGCGGGCGCCGACGTCTTCTGCTACTTCAAGCACGAGGAGGACGGCGCGGGCCCGAAGATGGCGAAGCGGCTGCGCGAGGCGTTGGAGGACAGGGCTCAGGACCGCGCGTCTGCCTGACCCTTCCCTCGTTCGAGCGACCCCGTCCGGGGTCCTCGCCGGAACTCCGTCGAACGGAGTCAGGATTCCAGCCGATGGCGCAACGCCTTCTCGAGCGTGTCGAGATCGTCCGAGAGCTTGGGACCGAGCGAGTCCCGGACGTAGAAGGAGTCGATGACCCTTCCTTCGTAGGTCGCCACCTTCGCCAGGCGCACGTCGATGCCGAGCTCGGCGAAGGTCCTCGTGATGTCGTACAGGAGACCGAGCCGGTCGGGGGCGCCGACCTCGATCACGGTCGAGAAGTCGGAGGCCTCGTTGTCGACCGTGACAGTGACGGGTGTCGGCACCCTTGGTGCCGGGTACCAGCGGCGCTTCTCGTCCACCCTCCGTTCGAGCGAGATCGAGCCGTCGACCGCCCGACGGAGCATCCCGCGGAACTCGCGCCAGCGGCGCTCGGGCACCTCGGGCTCCCACACCCCCTCCACCTCGAAGAGGTCGGCGGCGACCCCGTCATCGGTCGTGAACACGTGGGCGGTGAGGATCGACATGCCCGCGAGGGCGAGGGACCCCGCGATCCACGACAGGAGCCCCGCGCGATCCCTGGCGACGACGAGCACCTCGTACGTGCCGGGTCGCGTCCCATCGAAGTGAACGGCTCGGACGTCCTTGGCGCCGACGGGCGGCGCGATCGTCGCGTAGTGCCGAGCGACCCGGCCCGGATCGGCGACCAGGAGGTAGGCGCGCGGCATCCGCCGGAGGAAGCGATCGACCTCCTCCCCCGGCTCGTCGTCGAGGATGCCGCGGATCAGCTCGATCCTGTCGGCGAGCTGTTCCGCGATCGCGGTCCCCATCTCGCCGCGCTCCAGGACGTGCTCGACCTTCGCCACGAGCTCGTGGATGAGCGTCCGTCTCCATGACGTCCACGCGGCGGGACCGGTCGCCTCGGCATCTGCCTTGGCCAGCAGGTAGAGCGCGGCGAGGCGATCGGGAGAACCCACCACCGCTGCGACGTCGAGCACGAGGTTCTCGTCGGACAGATCCCGGCGGGTCGCGGTGTCCGGCAGGATCAGGTGCCGTTCGACCAGGAAACGGACGAGGTCGCGGGCTGGGAGCTCGATACCCATCCGGTCGAGGATCGACACGACGACCCGCGCGCCGACGGGCACGTGCCCACCCTCCCCGTTCTTGCCGATGTCGTGCAGGAGCGCCCCGAGGAGCAGCGGATCGCGATCGGAGACTTGCTCGACGGCCTCGGCCTGGACAGGATCGTCGTCCGCCCCCTCGCCCGCGAGGAGCCGGCCCATCGCGCGGAGCGACCCCGTGAGATGGGCGTCCACCGTGAGGTGGTGGTACGGATCGCGCTGCGGGCGACAACGCACGTCGGCCCATCCCGGGAGGAACGCGGCGAGGATCCCCAGGCGGTCGAGGGCCTCGAGCGACGCCGCTCCCCTGTCGCCCGCCCGGAGCAGTCGCGAGAAGGCAGCTCGAACGTCCGCGTCCCACACCACCTCGTCGCGGATGCCGAGGTCGTCGATCGAATCCAACAGGGCCGCCGACGGCTCCCGATCGGCCTCCGCCTCAGCGGCCAGCGCTTGGAGTACCCCGGCCGGGGTCGTCGGCGGGGTGATCGGGGACGCGCCCGCCTCGAGGAGCCGTTCGATCACCGCAAGGAACACGAACTCGACGTCCCGCGCGTGCTCGAACAGGGCCCGCATCAGACCATCGATCGCGATGAGCCGAGGCTCGTCCTCGAACCCCATCGCCCGCGCGATCGCGGGCTGGTGATCGAGGACCAACCGCTCCCACCGCTTCCCTGTCTCGAGGTGCAGGGCACTCCGCGCACGAACGAGGAACTCCTCCGCGGCCGCGAGCGCTTCACGCTCGCGGCCGCGGAGCAGCCCGGCCTCCTCCAAAGGCACCCCGACCGCCGACTCCAGCAGCCAGACGGAGTGGAGGTCGCGCCATCCGCCCGCACCTTCCTTGAGGTCGGGCTCGAGCAGGTGCGCGGTCGAGCCGAACCGCTCGGCGCGGTGTGCGGCGTCGTCGCGGAGCGCCCGCGCGAACGCGCGCGGGTCCCGCCGAGCCCACGCCTCGACCCTCGCGCCGACGTCCGCCACGAGGTTCCCGGCGCCCGCGAGGAAGCGGATGTCCAACATCGCGGCGCCCACGTCCAGCCGGCCGGCGACCGCCTCGCACTCCTGGGGCGTGCGGACCGCATGACCCACGTCGAGCCCGTCGTTCCAGAGCGGATAGAGCAGGGCGTCGGCGAGCCGCGCCACGGCATCCGGATCGGGACCGTCGTGGAGGACGAGCAGGTCGATGTCGGACCGGGGAAGAAGCAACCCTCGCCCGTACCCGCCGACGGCCGCGATCGCCGTCCCCGGCGGCGCGCCGGCGCGCGCGAACAGCGCGACGATCGCTGTGTCCACGAGCTCGGCACGCCGGCGCGCCGACCACACCCCGTGGTGCCCGGGCGAGTACGCCCGCTCCAGCGCCAGGACCTCGGCCCGAAGCGTTCCGACGGCGTCGGTCGCTGCGCCCATCGAAGTGCTAGAGGGCGTCAGGGCCCATCTCGCCCGTCCGGATCCGGACGAGCTGCTCCACCTCGGTGACCCAGAGCTTGCCGTCCCCGATCTTGCCGGTTCGAGCGGCCTTCACGATCGCGTCGACGACACCCTGCGCATCGGCGTCATCCACGACGACCTCGACGCGAACCTTCGGGACGAAGTCGACCTGATATTCCGCTCCTCGGTACACCTCGGTATGGCCGCGTTGTCGCCCGAACCCCTCGACGTCGGTGGTCGTGAGCCCGTTCACGCCGATCTCGCGCAGCGCGTCCTTCACCTCGTCCAGCCGGTGGGGCTTCACGATCGCGGTGACGAGCTTCATGCGCCGCATCCTAGTCGGCGTCGATCCTCTTCTCGTAGAAGAGCCACGACCGTCCCCGTCTCATCCCGACGCCCTCGTACAGGCGGGTGGCCCCGGAGGCGTTCTCGCCGTCAACGTTGAGCTTGACGATCGTGTGGCCCCGCGCGGCCAGCTCGGCGAAGGCCCTCCGCAGGAGAGCCCGGCCGATCCCCGCCCCGCGATGGGCCTCGAGCACGCCCAGCTCGGCCACCCACGCCTGCTCGTCGATCGCCGTCGTGAGCGCGCCGACCAGCTCCCCTCCCCGCTCGGCCGTGAACAAGAGTGACAGCTCCGTCGAGGGCGCCCTGAGGTTCGCCTCCTCCCACGCCTCGTAGGCCATCGGCTCGGAGGCGAAGTGACCCTCGAACGATGCCTCGAGGACGCGATGCACAGCGGGCCCGTCGCCGTCCCGGAACGGTCGGATCGTCACGCCGTCGGGTGGCCGGCCGGCGCTCTCGGTGCCGTCGAGGTGGCGCTCCATGTGCCAGAACGTGCGGACGTGGCGGTACCCCAGGCGTTCCAGGAACGTTCGGCCGTCTCCGGACGACGAGACGATCGGGCGGAGGAGCGTGGAGGTCCCCGTCTCGATGAGGGAGCGGCGTGCGCGGGTCTCCGCCCAGCCCACGAGCCACGTGCCGAGCCCCCTACCGCGGTGATCGGGATGCACGTTGATCCACGCCTCGAGCGAGGACGCCGGCTCGATCCCCCAGCACGTGGCGCACGCCGCGAGCGAGCCATCGCGCGCGAACGCGAGCATCGAGTCCTCCTCGGCACGGAAGAGCGGATTCGCCCAGTCGTCCTCGATGTGCCCGCGGACCGGCTCGACCACGCCCTCGTCGGAGCGATCGACCGCCTGCGCGAGGCCGGCCATGCGATCGATGTCGTCTCGGGTCGCCGGCCGGGCCGTGAATCCGGCCGGCGGGAGGATCACTCCCCGACGGCCTTCTTGCGGGCCGCCGGCTTCTTCGCGGCCGGCTTCTTCGCGGCCGGCTTCTTGGCCGCCGTCTTCTTCCGTGCCGGGGCCTTCTTCTTGGTGGCGGGCTCCGCCTTGGCCTCCTTCTTCGCCGCGGCGACCGAGGCCTTCAACGCCTCCATCAGGTCGACGACCTTGGCGGTGGGCTCGGCCTCGACGACCTCGATCTCCTCGCCGTTGATCTTCGCCTCGACGATGCGGAGCATGGCCTCTCGATACTCGTCCTTGAACTCGCCCGGATCCCAGTCGGCCGACAGGTTGTCGATCAGCGTCTGGGCCATGTCCAGCTCGTTGGGGCGGACCTTCATCGAGACGTCGACCCCGCCGAAGTCCGCCTCGCGGATCTCGTCGGGCCAGTACATCGTCTCGAGGATGAAGGCGTCGTCGCGGAAGCGCAGGGCGGCGAGGTGCTCCTTGTCGCGGAAACTGACCTTCGCCACGCCCACCTTGCCCGAGCGGTTGAGCGCCTCCCGCAGCAGCGCGTACGCCTTCGCGCCGGTCTCCTCGGGCACCAGGTAGTAGGACTTCTTGTACAGCATCGGATCGATCTCCTCGAGATCGACGAACTGCTGGATGTCGATGGCCCGGGAGGACTCGACGGGGATCGCCTCGAAGTCATCGTCCGTCAGGATCACGTAGCGATCCTTCTCGTATTCGTACCCCTTGACGATGTGCTCGAAGCCGACCTCCTCCCCGTCGACGGAGCACACGCGCTTCATCCGGATCCGTCCGCCGTCGTCGTCGTGGAGCTGGTTGAAGCGGAGGGTCTTCTCTTCGGTGGCTGGGTAGACGCTCACGGGGATCGTCACCAAGCCGAAGGAGATCGCTCCCTTCCACATCGCTCGAGGCATGTCGTCCTCCAGTCCTCGTCGGTCGGTCGTCGTGAGGGTCGCCTCGTTCGAGCGACACCCGCCCCAGGCGTACCCGCCAGGCGTACCCGGGATCGCCCCATCCTAGTCCGGCTGGAGGACACCTCAGGCGTTGGGCGCCGTGGCCCTCGGATGGCGGAACTAGGAGCCGAGCACGCCGCCGAGCAGGCCGGTCAGGTCCTCAACCGGCTCATCGACGGGTTCCGAGACCTCTCCGCCGAGGAGGTCGTCGACCACGTCGCTCGCACCATCCACCGCGCCGGTGACCGCGTCGGCGGCACCGGCCACGACGTCGTCGACGGTGTCGGTGGTGTCCTTCACGACGTCGGTGAGCCCGCCCACCGTGTCGTCCGCGCCGATCCCGCCGCCGGGAAGCGCGCCCGAGCCACCGCCTCCTCCGCTCCCGGTCGGCTCTCCACCCGGGCCCGATCCCGAGCCGAGGCCGGGGACGTCGGCGTGCGCACCGGTTCCAGCCCCCGGTCCCTGGACACCGATCCCGCCGCCCCGTGCGTCATCCGCTGCGCGGTGATCGGGGGCCTGAGCCTCGGGTGCCTGCGTCGCGGCCCGCACCGGGGGGACGGGCTTCGCATCGGCGCTCGTCGCGCCCGGCAGGAGCCCGGCAACGCCGACGACGACCGCGGCGGTGGTACCGGTCGCGGCGGCGGCGAGCTGACTTCCCGCGCGTTGCACAGGTCCGAGGATCGGCACGAGAGCGCTCCACGACATCGGCCCGACCCTCCACCAGAGCCGCCCGAGCGACACGTTCAGGAACGCGCGAACGATCGTGGGATCGAACTGTTCCCCGGCGCAGGCGGCCAGCTCTCGTCGGGCGGCCGGAACGCTCATCGGCTTCTTGTAGGACCGAGCCGCCGTCATGACCTCGAAGGAATCGGCGACGCTCACGATGCGCGCGGCCAGGGAGATCTCGTCTCCCGCCAAAGCATGCGGATAGCCTCCACCTCCGAATCGCTCGTGGTGCTGCTCGATCGCTCGGCCCCACGGTCCCAGCCACGTCATGAGAGGCTCGGCGATGCGCGCGCCCATCGCGGGATGCGCCTGGAGGCGCTCCCACTCCCTCGCGTCCGGGCGGCCCGCCTTGTTCAGGATCCGGGCCGGCACGTGGATCTTGCCGATGTCGTGGAGGAGCGCCGCCCATCGGAGTCGGTCCCGATCCACCTCGGGGAGCCTGAGCTCCCCCGCGAGGAGGTCGGTGAACGCTCGGACGCGCTCGCTGTGTCCTCTGGTCTTCCGATCGTGTGCCGAGAGCGCGGCCACGAGCGCGAGGATCTCGCTCGCCGCTCTGACGGGCTCCGGATCCACGCCGCGCTCGCGCGCATCACGGATACGGCGTTCGAGCTGGCGGATGTTGCCCGCGCCGCGTGCCATCGCGAAGCGCGACGGCGCGCGGTCGGGGAAGACGAGGGAGAGTCGGAAGAGCACCGCGAGCGGCAGGAAGCGCTTGCCCACCAGCTCCGCGATCGCCGTGGCGACCGTCGACGTCGCGACGAGTCCGAGGGCCCACGGGACCACCGCGAGCCCCCGCGGAATCGGCAGGGCGCTCACGAACGCGTACGCGCTGGCGGCCCCGACCGCGGCGGGAACGAGCACGGAGACGGCTCGCAGCGCGAAGCTGAGCAGTGGCCGGGGCCGCCCGCGCCGTTCCTCGTCCAGTCGGTTGGTCGTGGCCGTGTCGCCCATCGCGATCCTCCGAGGATTGAGGTATCGGTCGAGGCACCGACACGGTTTACCCCCCGGATGGGGGATATCGCCCTCCGACGTAGCATCGAAGGCGATGCCGCCACGCCGCCGGATTACGTCGACCGGTCCTGCCTTCACACTGGACCTGCCCAGGCAACTGGATGCACGCAAGGACGGCGACGCGTGGTGGGTCGAGGTCGACGGACGGGACCTCCGCCTCTCGAACCTGAACAAGGTCTTCTGGCCGGACGAGGGGTACACGAAGGGCGACCTCCTCGCCTACTACTGGAACATCGCGGACCTGATCGGACCGCACCTCGAAGGACGGCCCCTGACGATGAAGCGGATGCCCGACGGCGCGGAGGGGCCACACTTCTACGAGAAGACGGCTCCCTCGCACACACCGGACTGGGTGCATCGCTGTCAGGTCCACTCGGACGACTCGAAGCGCGGCCGGATCGACTACCTGATGGTCGACGACACCGCGACGCTGCTCTACGTCGCGAACCTCGGCTGCATCGAGATGCATCCGTTGCACTCCCGCTGCGAGGACGTCGCGCATCCCGACTATCTGTTCTTCGACCTCGACCCGTTCGAGCCGTACACCTACGAAGACGTCCTCGCCGTCGCTCGTCACATCAAGGTCGTCCTCGATCAGCTGGGGCTAACCGCGTATCCGAAGACCTCGGGAGCCACCGGGCTCCAGATCTACCTGCCCGTGAAGCGAGGGACCTACACCTACGGGCAGGTGCGGGCGTTCGTGGGCGCCTGCGGTCGGATGATCACGAAGGTCGACCCCGACCACGTCACGATGGCGTGGAAGATCGCGGACCGCACGGGGAAGGTCTTCATCGACCACAACATGAACCGACAGGGCGCCAACATCGCGGCCGCGTACTCGTTGCGCCCCGAGCCCCGCGCACCCGTCTCGACCCCGCTCGCGTGGGACGAGGTGTTCGAGGGGGGCTTCGAGCCCCAGGACTTCCGGATCGACAACGTCTGGGACCGGTTCGCCGAGCGCGGAGATCTCTTCGAGGGCGTCCGCACGGAGGCGATGGATCTGTCGACGGCATTCGACGCGCTCGACGTGCGAGCCGAGGACGACGGTCCCGGGTTCTCGTCGGCCCTCCCGAGGACGGCGGCTCCTTCCGTCGTCCGGAAGACCTCCGAGGAGATCGTGGAGGAGTCGAGGGACGCGAACCTGTACGAGTACGTGCGGCGGCGCGACTTCGGCGAGGCCGGCACCACCGAGCCCGCACCCGGCGAGGTGGCCGGGACCGGCAACTCCTTCGTGATCCACAAGCATCGCGCGACCCGGCTCCACTACGACGTCCGGCTCGAACGCGACGGGGGCCTCCCCTCGTGGGCCGTGCCCCGCGGCCTCCCGACCACCAAGGGCGACAAGCGACTCGCCGTCGAGACCGAGGTGCATCCGCTCGAGTACGGAGCGTTCGAAGGGACGATCCCCCAGGGGCACTACGGCGCCGGCGAGGTCCGGATCTTCGACGACGGGTGGTACGAGCCGATCGAGTGGACGGACTCGAAGGTGAGCTTCCGTCTCCACGGCCGTCGCTATCCGGGGTTGGAGTTCCACTTCGTCAAGACGCGGACGGATTGGCTCGCGTTCCTTGCATCCGCCCAGGACGCTCCACGGATCGCGACACCGCCACGGTTCCAGCCGATGCTCGCCGAGGGAGGAGGCGAGCCATTCGACGATCCGCGATGGCGCTTCGAGCCGAAGCTCGACGGCATCCGCGCCCTCGCCGAGATGGAGACGGGCGGCACGGTGTTCCGAACCCGCCGGGGTCGTGACGTCACGTTCCAGTACCCCGACATCCACATGATCCACGAGCTCGTGGATCAGGTGAACGCCGTGCTCGACGGAGAGATCGTGGCGGTGGAGGACGGAGGCCGGACGTCCTTCGAACTCCTCCAGCAGCGGATGAACCTCCAGAACGAACGGGAGATCAAGCGGGTGGCGAAGCAGATCCCGGTCTCCTTCGTCGCCTTCGACCTGCTCTGGTTGGACGGACACGACGTCACCGGCCTGGCCCTGGAAGAGCGACGGGAGCTCCTCGACCTGATCGTCGAGGAGGACCACCGGTTGCAGCTCATGAGCTACGAAGAAGGAGACGGCAGCGCGTTCGTGGACGGAGCGCGCGCGCTCGGCCTCGAGGGCGTGGTGGCCAAACGGAAGGGGTCGAAGTACGTCCCGGGCAGACGCTCGCCAGACTGGAAGAAGATCAAGCTCATCTCGACCCAGGACTGCGTGATCCTCGGATGGACGCTCGGTCAGGGGGGACGGGCGGGGAGCTTCGGGGCGCTCCTGGTGGGCGCGATCGACGACGGCGCGATGCGGTGGGTCGGACAAGTGGGCACCGGCTTCAACCACCAGATGTTGGACCGATTGATGGAACAGCTCGCGCCGCTCGTGCGCGAGGCGCTCCCGATCGACGACCCGTCGCTGCGCAAGGTCAAGGGGGCGAGGTTCGTGGAGCCGGAGCTGGTCTGCGAGGTCGAGTACCTCGAGATCACCAAGTCGTCGGGCAAGATGCGGGCGCCGTCGTTCCGCGGTCTCCGGCCCGACAAGACGCCCGACGAGTGCGTGCTCGAGCCGCCGGCGTTCGACAAGGTCCGTCGGAAGCGATAGGGCGGCGCGTCAGAACGGCTCGAACCCCGCCCGGACGAGCATCGCCCGGACGTCTCGCTCCTCCATGCCCTTGCCGATCAGCTCCTGGTATAAGCGGACGGCGCCCATCGAGCGGCCGCAGCGGGGACAGAACGCGTGGTCTTCGGCGAACGGGACCTGGCACCACGGGCATCGCGTGAGCTCGATCCGGCGGTCCGGCTCGAGCCCCGTGTCGCTCAGCGCGTCCACGTAGCCCTTGCCGTAGTCCCACTGGATGTACTCCTCCTCCACGATGTCGAACGCAGGCTCGTGCATGCGGGGCTCACCCGACCGCAGCATGTGCTCGAGGTTGTCCCGGAGCAGCTCCCATTCGTAGAAGTGATTCGCGCCGCACTCCTGACACGCGATCACGACGCCCTTCACGCTCTGGCTGGCGAAGACCGCGCGCATCGACGAGAGATCCTCGAGGTCCGACTGGATGTCCCGTCGTTCCTCCGCGGTGAGCTCGTACGGCTCGTCGCGTTCGTCGTCCATCAGTCGTCCTCGTCGGCGGTCAGTCGGAACCCGCGGAAGCCCTCGGCGAACTCGCAGCCCGCGCGCTCCCCCACTTCCCGGGCGCGGGCGGTGACCCGTTCCTCGACATCAGGTCCCAGCTGCGATGCATGCGCGGACAGCGCCTTGAGCTTGACGGCGAGCGAGTCCGTGATGTCGACGAACGTATCCGCCTCCTCCGCCGACAGGTACAGGTTCGGGACCTCGAACGGCTCCAGTCCCTCGTCCTCCAGCTCCTGGAACATCACGCGGGTGGGCGCGTCCGGCATCACGGCGCAGAGCGCGAGCTCGCCCGCGGCCTTGTGGTCCGCGTGGTTGATGTAGCTGCTCCCACTCCACAAGCGTGAAGGGTCGGGCGCCACGAGCACGTCGGGGCGGAGCCGCCGAACCTCCCGCGTCACCTTCCTCCTCGTCTCCGGGGTCACCGCGAGGAAGCCATCCACCTCTCCGAGGAACGTGACCGAAGCCACGCCCAGGATGTCGGCCGCGGCCCGCATCTCCCGCTCTCGGACCTCCCGCATCGCCTCGCGCGTGGTCCCCGGCTCGTTCGAGCCCGCGGACCCGTCCGTGGCACAGACGTAGTGCACGTCGCATCCTTCCCGGCTCCACCGCGCCACCGTGCCGCCGCAGAAGAACTCCGCATCGTCGGGGTGCGCGAAGAGGACCATCGCCCGAGAGAAGGTCATCACCGGCAGGGTAGCGCCTCACACCGGGGAGCACGCGGGCCCCCGGCTTTTACCCGCTTCCCGAGCACGCCGATACGGGTGGACGTGTTTTCCGAGCGACTCCGCGCCACCTCGATCGTGTGGCGATTCGCCGTCACCAGCTTCATCGTGTTCGGTCTGATCGGTGTCGGGATCGGCGCCCTCCGGGCGGGCGACCTGCGAACCCGCTCCGAGGAGGCGGCCACGGTGCGCGCGGAACTGATCGCCGAGAGCGTGATCGCTCCCCTCCTCGTCCCCGAGGACCTCCGGGGACCGATCCGAGGGGTGCGCTATCAGGTCCTCGATCGTGCGATCCACGAGTTCGCGATGGACGACGCCGGCGTGGAGCGCGTCAAGATCTGGAACGTCGACGGCAGGGTCGTGTTCTCGAACGACCGCGAGCAGGTGGGCCTCCGTCCGGAGATGGAGGAGGATCTGCTCGAGGCGTTCGAAGGCGAGGTCGCGAGCGAGATCTCGGACCTGAGCGAAGCGGAGAACGTGAGTGAGCGAGCGCTCGCCGATCAGCTCTTCGAGACCTACGTGCCCGTGCACCTGCCGGGCGACGGCGAGTCCACCGAGGCGACCGCGGTCATCGAGGTCTACCAGGACTACTCCGCGACCCAGCTCGAGATCGACCATCTGAACGACATTGAAGATCTCGCTCGGGATCGGGCTTCTGGTCCTCTACGTGCTCCTCCTGCCCGGTGATGGTCGGCACCACCCGGACCCTCCGTCGTCAGAACGCCCAACTCTCGGAGCAGGCGGATCAGCTCGGGGTGCTGCTGGCACGGGAGCAGGAGACGGTGGCGGAGCTCCGCGAGCTCGACCGGCTGAAGAGCGACTTCGCGGCCGCGGCTTCCCACGAGCTCCGGACGCCGCTGACCACGATCCGGGGCTACGCCGAGCTCCTCAAGGATCGAGGATCTGCCGACGATCCGGGCACGAGAGATGCGATCGACGCGATCGTGCGGCAGACGGGGCACCTGAACGTCTCGTCGGCAACCTCCTCCAGGAGGCGCAGCTCGAGCACGGCGGTCACGAGACCTGGGAGGAGTCCACGTCGGTCGCCGACGTGCTGGGCGGCGTCCGTCGAGGATTCCCCGGGTCCGTGGATCGTATCCATGTCCGAACCGAGGACCTCCCCAGCATGCTGCTCGATCCCGTGACGCTGCACGAGGTCGTCGCCAACCTCGTGGACAACGCCCTGAAGTACTCCACGCCCGGCGCTCCTCGTGGAGGTCTCGGCAGAGGTCGAGGGGAGCGCGCTGGTGATCCAGGTCCGCGACGAGGGTCAAGGGATCCCTCCGGGCGACTCCCTCGGATCTTCGATCGCTTCACGCAGATCGACGGATCCTCGACTCGGGCCCACGGCGGTGTCGGGTTGGGGCTGCATCTCGTCCGGGAGCTCACCCGGCGCTCCGGCGGTGAGGTGAAGGTGGACAGCGTGATGGGGAAGGGCACGACGTTCACCGTCACGCTCCCCATCGCGACCGCTGGTCAGCCGGATCCCCAACGCCCCGAGATGACGAAGGCCTGAGCTCTTCGCTCGAACCGGTGAGGCCTGTGGTTCGATAGCACGATGGCCGACGACGACCGGATCGGCGAGCTCGAGCGGTCCTTCCGCCGGGCAGGCCTTCCGACGTTCGTCCGCGGCTACTCGGCCCGACGGGCCTTCGCGAAGGCGCTGCCGCTCCTCGCGATCGTCTTCGTGCTCGAGATCCTGAACGCGTTGAACTTCGATTTCGACTTCTGGCCCAACGTCGGGTTCCTGGCGGGTGGGATCGCGATCTCGCTGGGCATGATCGCGATCCTCAACCTGGCGCGTGGGCAGCGGTTCCTCTCGATCCCTCGGCTGGTCGGCGTGCCGGAGATGATCGTGTTCGTGCTGGTGCCCTCCGTGCTCCCATTCCTCTTCGGGAGGCAGAGGACCAGCGCGATCGTCACGCTCGTCGGCAACGCGGCGCTCCTCGGTCTCGTCTACCTCGTGTTGGGATTCGGCGCGGTCTCGATCCTCGAGTGGGCGGTCCGCCGGTTCGTGAGCCTGTTCGCCGCATCGCTCACGGTGCTCGTGCGCGCGCTCTCGCTCCTCCTCTTCTTCCTGCTGGTGATCTTCTTCACGACCGAGACGTGGCAGATCTGGACGGTGCCGGGGCTGCCGAAGTTCATCGCGGCAGCCGGATTGTTCGTGCTCTTGGCAGCGGGATTCCTGCTGCTGCGGCTCCCGGGGAGCGTTCGCGGCCTGGAGGCCGAACTTCCGGGCGAGCACCTCACCGCGCCACAACGCGTGAACGTCGGCCTCGTGATGTTCCTCAGCCAGTTCCTGCAGGTCGTCTTCGTGGCGTTCGCGGTGTGGCTCTTCTTCGTGGTGTTCGGGTCGCTGCTCGTGAGCGCAGGCGTGCGGGAGGCCTGGCTGGGGACGCTCGGGACCGAGGTCGTGCGGTTCCCGTTCGTCGGCGACACCGCGGTGGTGATCACGCAGGAGCTCCTGCGTGTCGCGACGGGCATGGCATCGTTCGCCGCGCTCTACTACGCCGCGGCGACCCAGATCGACGAAGCCTATCGGGACGAAGTGGTCGAACGGATCGCCGAGCAGATGAAGGAGACGTTCGCTCGCCGCGCCGAGTACCTGCGACTCGTGGGTGGATCCCCGGAGACGGCCGGATGAGGCCTGGAACAACGCATCCGCCCATCCTCGGCGGAGCCATGGCACGTGTCGGCCCCATCGGGTACGCTCCCTGTCGAGGGTTCATGCAGCACCGGTTCTTGTGGCACCGTTGTTCTGGCAGTTCCCTCCCCGGCCGAGGCCGGGTAGGCCGACGGACAC
>CBHFMJ010000010.1:0-20531 GCA_965994715.1 uncultured bacterium
GTCGGACAGAAGTCCTCGACGGTCGCGGAGGTCGTGGCGACCCTGGAGGAGAACGGCGCGCTCGAGTACACGGTCGTCGTGAACGCGCCTGCGTCAGACCCGGCCCCGTTCCAGTACATCGCCCCGTATTCCGGCGCCGCGTTCGGCGCGCACTGGATGTACAACGGCGAGCACGCGCTGATCGTGTACGACGACCTGTCGAAGCAGGCGACGGCGTACCGCACACTGTCGCTGCTGCTGCGCCGGCCGCCGGGACGCGAGGCGTTCCCCGGCGACGTCTTCTACCTGCACTCGCGACTGCTCGAGCGCGCCGCGAAACTCTCGGACGATCTCGGCGGAGGCTCACTCACCGCGTTGCCGATCATCGAGACGAAGGGTAACGACATCTCCGCGTACATCCCGACCAACGTGATCTCGATCACGGACGGACAGATCTTCCTCGAGCCGGACCTGTTCTTCGCGGGCGTCAGGCCGGCGATCAACATCGGCATCTCGGTCTCGCGGGTGGGTGGAGCTGCGCAGATCAAGGCGATGAAGAAGGTCGCCGGACGGCTCCGCCTCGACCTCGCGCAGTTCCGGGCGCTGGAGGCGTTCGCGCAGTTCGGCTCCGAGCTGGACAAGGCGTCGCAGCAACAGCTCGCGCGCGGCGCGCGGGTCGTCGAGGTCCTGAAGCAACCGCAGTACGAGCCGCGTCCGGTGGAGCGCGAGGTCGTGATGATCTGGACCGCCACCGGCGGATACCTCGATCCGTTCCCGGTGGAGGACGCGAGGCGGTTCGTCGAGGAGTTCACGGCCTCCCTCGACTCCCGAACGGACGTCCTCGGCACGATCAAGGAGTCGGGTGACCTGTCCGACGAGACCGAGGCCACGCTGAAGGAATCCGTCGAGGCGTTCGCCCAGACGTTCCGCACGAGCGAGGCGATCGCAGGCAGCGAGGCCGGTCGTGGCGCCGGGACGGCCCCGGACGAGGTGAAGCCGGACATCGGTTGGGATCGGATGTCCTCCGTGGAAGACGAGGACGAGGAAGAAACCGGCGGTCCCTCGCTCGCCGAGGAAGACGACGTGCAGGGCCAGGTGCCGTTGCCGGACGATGAGGACGATACGGCTGGGGAGAGTCCCGGGTAGATGGGCGCTCAGCTCCGGATCGTTCGCCGGCGGATCCGAACGGTGCAGTCGACGAAGAAGATCACGCGCGCGATGGAGCTGATCGCGTCCTCGCGCATCGTGAAGGCGCAGCAGCGTGTCGAGGCGTCGCGCCCGTACGCGATCCAGCTCACCAAGGCGATGGAGGACCTCGCGCGCCAGACGGGCGCCGTCCAGCACCCGCTCCTCGAGGATCGGGAGCAGCCCACCAAGGCCGGCGTGCTCGTGCTCACCTCAGACCGGGGCCTCGCCGGCGCGTACAACGCGAACGTGCTGAAGGTGGCGGAAGGGGTGATCCGCGAGGTCCGCAGCCGAGGGCTCGAGCCGGTCCTGTACGCGATCGGCAAGAAGGGCATCGGCTATTTCCGGTTCCGCGGGATCCCCATGCGCGAGCGTTGGCAAGGGATCAGCGAGGTTCCGCCGTACGAGGAGGCGGAGCGGATCGGTCGCACCCTGATCAAGGACTTCGCCGACGAGGAGATCGACGAGCTGCACGCCGCCTACACCGACTTCCGCTCCGCGTTCACGCTCCGCGCGACCGCGCAGCGGTTCCTGCCGATCGCACCGGAGGAGGTCACGGGGAAGGGCCTCGGGGTCGTCCACGCCGAGTACCTCTTCGAGCCCGAGCCGGACGAGATCCTCGACCACCTGCTGCCGCAGTACGTGGTGACGAAGGTGTACGCGGCCCTGCTGGAATCGGCCGCCTCGGAGAACGCGGCCCGGCGCCGTGCGATGAAGGCCGCCACCGACAACGCGGAAGACCTCATCAAGATCCTCACGCGCCAAGCCAACCGGGCGCGCCAGGACGAGATCACGACAGAGATCATGGAGATCGTGGGCGGCGCCGAATCGATGGCGGCCGGCTCGGAGGGATGACGATGCCAGGAACGAGCGAGAAGACGCACCCCGAGGGGCGCGTGGTCCGGGTGATCGGACCGGTGGTAGACGTGGAGTTCCCGCCGGCGGAGCTGCCCGAGGTCCACACGGCGCTCACCGTGGACCTCACCCTCGAGTCCGAGACGACCACGATCACGTGCGAGGTCGCGCAGCATATCGGTGACTCGATCGTCCGCACCATCGCCCTCAAGCCCACGGACGGCCTCGTCCGCGGCACGCCGGTCGTGAACACGGGGGCGCCGATCAGCGTGCCGGTGGGTGAGGGCGTCCTGGGGCACGTCTACAACGTGATCGGGGAGCCCCTGGACACGGACGCCTCCGCGATCCCCGCGAGCGACCGCTGGCCGATCCACCGGGAGCCGCCGCAATTCTCGGAGCTCGAGCCCAAGAAGCAGATGCTCGAGACCGGGATCAAGGTGATCGACCTCTTGGAGCCGTACGTCCAGGGCGGCAAGATCGGGATGTTCGGGGGCGCCGGCGTCGGCAAGACCGTGATCATCCAGGAGATGATCCGTCGGCAGGCCAAGGAGCACGGAGGCGTCTCCGTGTTCGCCGGGGTGGGGGAACGGACCCGCGAGGGCAACGACCTCTTCCTCGAGATGACGGAGTCGGGCGTCATCAACAACACGGCGCTCGTGTTCGGACAGATGGACGAGCCGCCGGGCGTGCGGCTCCGGGTCGCGCTCTCGGCGCTCACGATGGCCGAGTACTTCCGCGACGTCGAGCGGAAGGACGTCCTGCTGTTCATCGACAACATCTTCCGGTTCACGCAGGCGGGCTCCGAGGTCTCCACACTCCTGGGACGCATGCCCTCCGCGGTGGGCTACCAGCCGACGCTCGCCGACGAGATGGGCGAGCTCCAGGAGCGGATCACCTCGGCCGGCGGGCGGTCGATCACGTCCCTCCAGGCGATCTACGTGCCGGCGGACGACATCACGGACCCGGCACCGCACACGGCATTCGCGCACCTCGACGCCACGACCGTCCTCTCACGTGACATCGCCGCGCTCGGCATCTACCCGGCGGTGGACCCGCTCGACTCGACGTCCCGGATCCTCGATGCGCGGTATGTCGGACAGGAACACTACGATGTCGCGCGACGGGTCCAAGAGATCCTCCAGCGGTACCGCGACCTCCAGGACATCATCGCGATCCTCGGGATCGACGAGCTGTCCGAGGAGGACAAGGTGATCGTCTCGCGGGCGCGCAAGATCCAACGGTTCCTCTCGCAGCCGTTCTTCGTCGCGGAGCAGTTCACGGGCCTGCCGGGCAAGTACACGCCGATCGACGAGACGATCGCGTCCTTCAAGGCGCTCTGCGAAGGCGAGTACGACCATCTCCCCGAGCAGGCGTTCTTCCTCGTCGGCGGGATCGAGGAGGCCGTCGAGCAGGCGAAGACACTCGAGGCCGCGTAGTGGCGCTCGAGGTGCACGTCGTCACGCCGGAGCGCGAGGTGTGGTCCGGACAGGCCACCGAGGTCATCGCGCACGGGGTCGACGGCGACGTCGGTATCCTCGCGGGTCACGCCCCCTTGCTCGTCCATCTGGCGGTCGGGCCCCTGCAGATCCAGGAGGAGGACGGCACCTGGCTCAAGGCCGTCGTGGACGGGGGCTTCCTCCACGTGTCCACGGAGGAAGGATCGTCGCGCGTGGATGTGCTCGCGACGAACGCGCAGCTCGAGAGCGAGATCGACGTCTCGGCGGTCACGCGGCGCCTGGAGGGGCTGCGATCGGCCGCGGACGGTGCCGACGACGAGCGGGTGAAGACCGAGATCGCCCGCGCGGAAGCCAGGATCGCGCTCAGCGACTCACGCTGACCGTCGCGGACCCGAACCGTCCCTCAGGCAGGCCCCGGTACGATGCGCGGATGGACCGTCTCTTCGTGACGGGGGGCGCTCGCCTCGCCGGTTCCGTCCGCATCTCGGGCGCCAAGAACTCGGCCCTGAAGCTGATGGCGGCGTCCTTGCTCGCACCCGGACGTTCCGTGCTCCGCAACGTTCCTCGCATCCTGGACTGCTTCACGATGGGCGAGGTCCTCGAGCATCTCGGCGCCCGGGTCTCGTGGGAAGACGGAGGCGTCGCGGTGGATGCGACCCACCTCTCGTCCGTCGAGGCGCCGTACGAGCTGGTGCGGCGCATGCGGGCCTCGATCGCCGTGCTCGGCCCGCTCCTCGCCCGCACCGGTGAAGCACGTGTGGCGATGCCGGGCGGTGACAACATCGGCTCACGTCCGATCGACCTGCATCTCGACGGGCTGCGCCGGATGGGTGCCCGGATCGACGCGGAGCACGGGTTCCTCGTCGCGACCGCCGAGGGCCTCACGGCCGCACCGATCACCCTCGACTATCCGAGCGTGGGGGCCACCGAGAACCTGATGATGGCGGCGGTCACCGCCGAAGGGGTCAGCGTGATCGACAACGCCGCGCGGGAGCCAGAGATCGCGGACCTGGCTGCGTTCCTCGCGGCGATGGGGGCCGGGATCCACGGCGCCGGGTCCGCGACGATCGAGATCGAAGGGGTGGGCGCGCTCGAGCCGGCCGAGCACACGGTCATCTGCGATCGGATCGAGGCGGGAACCTGGGCCGCGGCCGCGGTGGCGACCCGCGGGGATCTCGTGCTCGACGGGGCGCGCCCCGAGCACCTGGAGCTCTTCCTCGAGAAGCTCGGCGAGGGTGGCGCCGAGATCCGCAGGACCGACGACGGGCTGCGCGTCCGGCAGCCGGAACGGGCGCGGGCCGCCGACTTCGTGACGCTCCCGTACCCGGGGATCGCGACCGATTTCCAGCCGATCCTGCTGGCCGTGCTCTCCACGGCGAACGGGACGAGCATCGCGACCGAGAACGTGTTCGAGGGGCGGTTCACGTACGTCGACGAGCTCCGGCGCATGGGAGCCGACATCCGCACCGAGGGGCACCACGCGGTGATCCGGGGCGTCGAGCGCCTCTCCGCCGCACCCGTGCGAGCCATGGACATCCGCGCCGGCGCCGCGATGGCGATCGCCGCACTGACCGCCGACGGGGTGACGGAGATCGCCGATATCGAGCACGTCGATCGGGGCTACGAGGACTTCGAGGCGAAGCTCATCGGTCTGGGCGCCGAGGTCCGGCGCGACCCCGAGCTCGTCCGCCTCCCGTGAGGCGAGCGCTCGTCGCGGTGTGCGCCGGCCTGGCGCTCCTGTCAGCTCCGGCGAACGCACAAGTAGGGCGCCGGAGCGCGATCCTCATCGAGACGGCGGACGCGTCCCTCCGGGATCTCCTCAACGTCTCGGAGATCAGAACGTTGGCTGCTTTGGGCGGATCCGCCCTCATGAACGGTCGCACAGGCTCGGAGGACGCGATGGCCGACGTGCTCGAGGACGAGAACGGCGAACCGATCTCGCCTCCGGGCCTGTACAACGCTCGCGTCGGTGACCTCGGGATCGGTCCTTCCGTGGACGGACTCGTGGCGGAGGGACTCGCCGTCGCGGATGGCCCGACACTCGTCGTGATCGTGTCCCGCTCTCCGCTGATCACCGGAAGGAACGAAGGCGACGAGCTCGGGGCCGTCGTCGCTGCATGGGTGGATCCGGACGAGATGTTCGATGCGGCAGGTCAGCTGATCGTGACGGACGAGGAGCCGAAGGCCCTGACCTCCGACTCTACCCGGCGGGCTGGCGTCGTCGCCGACGTTGACCCCGCGGCGACCGTCGCCGAGTGGCTGGATCTCCCGTACGACGCCGGCGCGCCGATCGAACGCACCGACGAACCAGCGCCCCTGGACCTCTACGAGCGCTACCTCCAGCAGCGCCGGCTCGCCGTGCCGATCGCCGCCGCGAGCTGGGGCGTGATGTTGCTCTTCGGTCTCGCGGGGCTCCTCGCTCTGGCGTTCCGACGGAGTGCGTCTCCCCGCACGCTCGCTGTCGCCGGGGCGCTCGTCGGCTCGCTGCCTTGGCTCGCGCTCGGCCTGTTGCTGGTGGGCCATGTCCCCTCCCTCACCTACGCGACCGTGGTGCCGTCCCTGCTCCTGATCGTCGTGGTCGGCGTCGCGTTCACCAGGTGGGTGGAGGCGCGCCGGGGGATCTTCGTTTCCGTCGCCGCCTGCGGTGCCGTGATCCTGGTGATCCTCGGGATCGAGGCGGCGCTCGGATGGCCCGCAGCGGCTACTCCTCTGGCGGGCGGTGGACAGCTCGATGGGGGGCGCTTCTTCGGGATGCCGAACGTCGAGATCGGGATCGTGCTGGGATCCGCGATGTTCCTCGCGCATCGCCTTCGCGTGAGCAGCGGCGTGCTCCTTCTCGCGGCATGCGCGCTCGTCGCTGGCTCGCCGTGGACCGGATCCAACTTCGGCGCCGCGATCACACTCTTCGCGGCCGCCGGCATGTGGCTGGCGATCCGACGCCGCCGGCCATGGTGGATGATCGCCGTGATCACGGGAGTGACCACGGCCGTCGGGACGGCCGCGGTCGCGTTGATGCACCGGCATCTGACCGGCCGGTCCACCCACGTCACGGCGTTCCTCGAGGAGACCGACGGTGTCATGGGCGCCATCGAGCGACAGCTCGACCGGCTGGGCGTGGGGCTCGATCTGATCGCCGGCAACCCGCTCGCAGCGATCCCGGTGGTGGGCACGCTGGTCCTGCTCCTCATCGTACTTCGCCCGTGGCCCGCGATCGCCCGGAGCTTCGAAGGACACGACGCGTGGCGCGACGCCGTGCTGGTGATCCTGCTGGGTTCGGTGATCGCCTATCTCGCGGAGGACACCGGCGCGGCGGCCGTCGGTTTCGCGTTCGGGTTCGCGCTGTCGGGGCTCCTCGGGGTGTCTCTGGCCGCCGCTCGCGGGAAGATGTCGCCATGAACGCACCGCTCCCACCGCCTCCCGACGAGCTGCTCGTCGAGCATGCCCCGCCGAGAGCCACGTGGCGGTGGTGGGAGGCCGTCATCGTGACGCTCCTGGGATTCGTCCTTGGGACGCTCGTCTCCGTCCCCGTGTTCCTCGCGCTCGGCGGTGCCTCGGGGCAACGGATGAACGGGCCCGGCGCAGCCGCGGGGGCGGTGACGTACCTCGTGCTCGTCATCTCCCTCGTCGTCTGGCTCCAGGTGGCGCACCGGGGCTGGTGGCGCTCGATCGGGTGGCCGGCGCGCGGAAAGCGCCTCCATGAGGCGGCGTCGGGCGTCGGATGGGGGTTCGCCTCCCAGATCGGCGTCACGGTGGTGGCGTACTTCGTCGTCTCGGCACTCGCCGCGATCTCCGGACGCGACGTCGAGGTCCCTCGGCAGGTCGATCCTTCGCTCACGGGATGGGCGGTGGTCGCCCTGGTCGTCTATGCCGTCGTGATGGCACCCCTCGCCGAGGAGCTGGTCTTCCGGGGTCTGATCTTCCACTCCGTCGCCGACCGTCGCGGGTTCTGGCCGGGCGCGTTCGCCTCCGCCATCCCGTTCGGGCTCATCCACGTGGTCCCGGGCGGGGCGCTCGATGTGAGCGTGCTGGTGTTCATGATGATGATCACCGGTCTGGTCTGGGCCTGGATCCACTGGCGCCATCACAACCTCCTCGTGAATATCGCGACGCATGCCGCGTTCAACGCGGTCGGGGTCGTCTTCGCGTTGCAGCTGGGGGGGTTCTGAGATGCCCGAGTTCCCGACCGAGGAGTGGTTCCAGGCCTACATCCGAGCGGTCGATGCGTCGGAGGAGTACGCCGAATACGCGGCGACCTGGGAGGGCGACGCGGTGATCCATGTCGAGGCAGAGCCGGACAAGGGTGTCGCGACCGATGTGCGCGGGCTCCTCGACCTCTGGCACGGCGGGTGTCGCGGCGGCGGCATCGTCGACGAGGCGAGGGCGGCCTCGGCCGAGTTCGTGATCCGCGCGCCGTACTCGCGGTGGAAGGACGTGATCCGCGGGGACCTCGAACCCGTGAAGGGGCTCGTCCAGGGGAAGCTCCGTGTCCGCGGCGATCTCCCGAAGATCCTGCGCTACACGAAGGGCACACAGGAACTGGCCTACATCGCCGGTCAGGTGGACACGACCTTCCCCGACGAACCCTGATGCGGGGGGTCGTGTTCGACGGGGTGGGCGCCGTCCGCGTCGCCGACTTGCCCGATCCTGATCTCGAGGCGCCGACCGACGCGATCGTCCGTGTCACCCGCTCGGCGATCTGTGGGAGCGACCTTCACCTGCTCCACGGGAAGGCGCCGATGGAACCGGGGGAGCCGCTGGGACACGAGGCCGTCGGCGTGATCGAGGCGGTAGGCGACGGGGTGGAGACCCGGCGGGTCGGGGATCGCGTCGCCGTCGCGTTCAACGTCGCCTGCGGCCATTGCTGGTTCTGTGGGATCGGGCAGTCCTCGCTGTGCGATGAGGGCAAGATCTTCGGCTACGGGATCTTCGGCGATGCCCTGCCCGGAGCCCAGGCCGAGCGTCTCCGGGTCCCCGACGCCGACCTGAACCTGCTGGAGATCCCGGACGGGGTGGGGGACGAGGCCGCCGTCTTCGTCGGAGACGTGCTGACGACCGGGTTTTACGGGGCTTCCCTGACGAGCGCCGGCCCGGACGACGTCGTCGCGGTGCTCGGCTGCGGCCCGGTGGGCTTCTGCACGATCCAGGGTCTTCGAACCCATGGCGGCCCGACGATCTACGCGCTCGACCGAGATCCGTCACGGCTGGCGCTGGCGAAGATCGCGGGCGCGATCCCGGTGCACATCGACGAGCGGAACCCCGTGACCGCGCTCGCGGAGGCGACCGACGGGCGAGGGGCCGACGTCGCGATCGACGCGGTCGGCCATCCGAGTGCGTTCGAGGGCGCGATCGACACCGTCCGGCGCGGCGGCACGGTGGTCGTCCTGGGCGTCTACTCGTCGGAGACGACGGAGCTCCAGCTCGGGGCGTACTGGTCGCGAGCGCTCACGCTCCGGTTCGCGGGGCTAACGCCTGTGGTGTCGTGGTGGGGCCGGGCGCTGGAGGGACTGGAGCGTGGCGCGGTGGACCCGACGCCGCTGATCAGCCATCGGCTCCCGCTCGAGGCAGCCGCCGAGGGCTACGCCCTGTTCGACAGTCGGGAAGCCACGAAGGTGGTCCTCGAGCCGTGACGATCACGGTGGTCGGCGGCGAGCCGAGCGGCCTCGCGTCGATGGTCGCCGACCTGATCGAGCAGAACCTCGCGCGCGATCCCGCACGGATGGCGCTCCTGCGCAGGTCGGTCGCGGTGCTCGATGCGCCCGACGCCGACGTGACGGTCTTCCTCCGGATCGAACGCGACGGTGTCCGGGTCGGCGACGGCGACGTTCCCGATGCGCACGTCCGGATCCGGTCGGACTCGGGGCGGCTGCTCGACCTCACCACCGTGCCGTTGCGAGCGGGGCTTCCGGACCCGCTCCGGCCGGTGGGCCGAGCGATCGTCGGGGATCTCCTCCGCGGGCGCATCCGGATCCGAGGGTTGCTCCGGCACCCGGTGCGGCTCGGGCGCCTCACGAAGCTCTTGTCCGTTGCGGACGGGGATCGATGATGACACCGCCACCGCCGC
Source organism: uncultured bacterium (assembly GCA_965994715.1). Lineage (GTDB taxonomy): Bacteria > Actinomycetota > UBA4738 > UBA4738 > HRBIN12 > JAJNBA01. Next base: position 9,538 of record CBHFMJ010000010.1, read on the forward strand.
CGCCGCCGGCGGCGAATGTGCCGACCCGGCCCTACGCCTCCCCCGGGACCGGCCGGCCCGTTCGAAGATGGTTCCCCACCGGCCTCGTCGCGCTCGTGATGTCGGTGACCGTGCTCGGTGGCTTCGTGGTGGCGGGGACGCTGCCCGTGCCGGACGTCCAGGCGATCGCGCTGGGAGGCGTCGTCACGATCCACCCGCTCCCGGGTTGGGAGGTCGCGCATCGCGAGGAAGTCTCCCTCCCCTCGGCGTCCGGCGGGATCCTCTCGGGGGAGTTCGCGCAACTCACCCGCGGGAGCGGCGCGCTCGACCTGGTGGCGCTCCTCGGGGTGGGCGGTGGGGCGCTCGAGCTGGCGGACCTGTACGCCGGTGAGGTGCTCAGCCACCAGCTCGAGCGCTTGTCCGTGACGGACCGGATCGAGCAGATCCTTCTCCGGAACGGGCTCGAGGCTGTCCGCTTCGGCTACATCGGGTCGGAGCCGCGGAGCGGATCGCCGGTGGAGGGGTCCGTCACCGTCGCGGTCTCGCCCGCCGGCAACGGGGTGATCTTCGACGGCTGGGCGTTCCAGGGGCAGCTCGAGCTGATCGTCGAGGAGCTCACGGCGATGATCGACGGGGCCGAGGTGGCCTGATGATGCGTCGGCGCGTGTTCGCGCACTCGCCGCTGCATCACGAGCGGTTCCTCCAGCCACGCCTCCCTGCCTTCTGGCTGTACGTGGTCGTCGTGATGCTGACCGGCATCGTGGCGATCGGGGAGCAGAACCTCTTCCGCGAGATGTCGCCGGGCGGCTGGCTCCTGTCGTGGGGGCTCGTGATCGTCTACGCCGCCCCGGTCGCCGTGCTCGTCTACCTCCTCGATCTCTACGAGCGGGAACCGATCCCTCTGCTGATCGCCGCGTTCGTCTGGGGAGCGGTGGCCGCCACCACGCTGTCGGCGATCGGCAACGCCGGGTGGGGTGTGGTGGTCGCGCGCGTGGGTGGGCCCGAGTTCGCCGCGCGATGGACGGCGGCGCTCACCGCTCCGTTCGTGGAGGAGATCCTCAAGGGGCTCGGCATCGTGCTGATCGTGTTGATCGCTCGTGACGAGGTCGACGACGTGATGGACGGCTTCGTCTACGGCGCGCTCTGCGGGCTCGGCTTCGCCGTCGTCGAGGACGTCTTCTACTTCGTCGCCGTGTTCGGTGGTGACGTCGGCGGCGTGCTCGAGGGGTTCTTCGTACGCGTGATCGCGAGCGGCCTCTACTCCCACGTGCTGTACACCGGCCTGGTCGGGATGGCGGTCGGGACACTCGTCACCCGACGCGACGGCCGGCCACGGCGTGAGCGGCTCGGTCCCGCGGCGCTGCTCGCCGGAGCCGCCGTCCTCGGGCACTTCCTGTGGAACTCGCCGATCCTCGAGTTCTTCCCGGCCCATCCGTGGGAGGGCGAGGAGTGGTTCCTGATCCCTCTCGCGACCGCCGTCAAAGGACTGCCGCTCCTCCTGTTCGTGGTGCTCGCGGTCCGCCTCGCGCATGCGCGGGAACGACGCTGGCTCCGGGCGGCACTGATGAGTGAGGTCGAGCAGGACGCCGTGACGCCCGACGAGCTTTCGATCCTCGAGCGGCCGGGGGCGCGACGCCGGTCCAGGCGCGCGATGCGAGAAAGGGCCGGCGATCGAGCCTCCGACCTGCTGGGTCGACTCCAGCGTGAGCAGATCAACCTGGCGATGGTGCGGTCGCGAGTTGCGTCGGCCGACGATCCCGCCCTCCTTCGACAGCGTGCCGTGTGTCGATCGCTCCGTGATGCGCTGGAGGCGATCCCGGGCGCGGGTTCTGCCGCCGGTGCGCTGTCGGCTCGCGCCGACCGACCGGTAGGGTGAGCGTCGTGGACGTGGCGGGGCTCGTCGACGGGGTGCTGGCGGGCGAGCGCCGCGCGATCGCGCGCGCGATCTCCGCCGTCGAGGACGACGCGCCGGAGCTGGCCGAGCTGTCGGCGGGGATCTACCCGGAGACCGGTCGTGCGGCCACGATCGGCCTGACCGGCGCGCCAGGCGTGGGCAAGTCCACGCTCGCGGGGGAGCTCGTCCGGATCACCCGTGCAGCCGATCTCCGCGCGGCCGTCCTCGCCGTGGATCCCACCTCGCCGTACACCGGCGGCGCCCTCCTCGGCGACCGCGTGCGGATGCAGGACCACGCAGTCGATCCCGGCGTGTTCATCCGCTCGATGGCGACGAGGGGGCACCTCGGGGGGATGGCGCTGGCTGCCCCCGAGGCCGTGCGGATCCTCGACGCGGCCGGCTACGACGTGATCTTCGTGGAGACGGTCGGCGTCGGACAGGCCGAGGTCGACGTCGCAGCGGCCACGGACACGGCGGTCGTGGTGATGGCGCCGGGGATGGGGGACGCCGTCCAGATGGCGAAGGCCGGCATCCTCGAGGCCGCCGACGTCTTCGTCGTGAACAAGGCGGATCGCGACGGCGCCCCCGACGTGGTCAAGGAGCTCCGCCAGATGCTGCACATGGGTGCCGAACGCGACTGGGACCCGCCGGTGCTGATGGCCACCGCGGCGAAGGCCGAAGGGGTCGACGAAGCGTGGGCGGCGATCCGCGAGCACCGTGACGGCGCCGAGGCGTCCGGCGCGCTCGCCGCGAAGCGGCGAGCCCGCCTCCTCCGTGAGGCGGAGAGCCTCGCCGCCGAGCGGTTCCGGGTCAAGGCGGCCGAAGCCCTCGAGCAGGACCCTGCGCTCGGTGACGACCTCGCCGAGCGCCGCATCGACCCGTACGCCGCCGCCCAGGAGCTCCTCCGCCGCGCCAAGGGGCTCGATCAACTGGCGTGATCCGAGACGGAAGCGAACCCCTTGCGTTGAAACCTGACGCCGAGCATCGGCCGCCGGTCGGCCCTAGTGTCCGCGGCCGCCCGAGCCGGCCCGGAAGAGGGCGATCCAGTCGCCGACCGTGAGGTCGATGGCACGATCGTCCGGATCGAGGTCGGCGGCCCGGATCACTGACCTTCGGAGCCCGAGGGAGCGGTCGATCGGCACACCAGCCTTCTCGAATCCTCGTCGCACGAGCCGTTCGAACGAGGTGCGCTCGATCGGTGCGATCAGTGGCCGCGGGCGACGCTCTCCGACGAGCCAAGCGGCGTCGACGGAAGGTGCCGGGTGGAACGACCGCGCCGGGATCCGTCGGCGAACGCCGAAGCGCCACTCGGTGCCCCAGAGCACGGAGAGCACACTTCCTCTGGCGGCGGCTCGTTTGCGGGCGGTCTCGAGCTGCGTGATCAGGTCGAGGCGTTCGACCTGATCGAGCCGAGTGATCCGCCGGAGGAGAGCGGTGGTGATATCGAACGGGATGTTCCCGACGACTCGGAGCGAGGCCCAGGGATCTGCGTATCGAGGGCGTCACCTCGGTGCACGAAGACATTGGGCCACGACCGCGCGGAGCGAAGCAGCGTCGAGGACATCGCGGGATCGATCTCGATCGCGAGCACGAGCCCGGCGAACCTCGCCAGTTCCCGTGTCGGTCGACCGGTCCCCGCTCCGACCTCGACGACGAGGTCCGCGGATCCGACCTCGAACGCCCGGACGAGTTCAGCCGCGGATCGCGGGCCGAGGAAGTGCCGGCCCCTCGTAGGGACGTCGCGGCGCGGACGCGAAGAACGTGCGCCCACGGACCCTCACCACACACCCCTCAGAAGCAACCTCCTGCGACCGAATCTACGGTCCGTGCTTCCGGTCGTCGTCCATGGCGGGAGCTGGGCTTCCGGTCACAGCCACTATCCTCCAAGGGTGAGTCCCGAACGGCCCCGCGCTCCGTGGAGCGAGCGTTCGCACCGATCCCTGTCCGGTGAGCCTGTCCCGGCGATCGTCGGGCCGGACGACCTCGAAGGGTGGGAGCCTGACGAGACGCTCGGCGAACCAGGCGCCTTCCCCTTCACCCGGGGCGCCTACCCCTCGATGTACCGGGGCAGGCTCTGGACGATGCGTCAGTTCGCCGGGTACGGCACGCCGGCGGAGACGAACGCCCGCTACCGCTTCCTGACCGACCACGGCCAGACCGGACTCTCGGTCGCGTTCGACATGCCGACGCTCATGGGGCTGGACTCCGACGATCCTCGGAGCGAGGGCGAGGTCGGCCGGTGTGGCGTCGCCACGGATTCGCTCGACGACTTCGAGACGTTGTTCGACCAGATCCCGCTCGGGGATGTCACGACGTCGATGACGATCAGCGGTCCGGCGGTCGTCGTGTTCGCGTTCTTCCTCGCGACCGCCGAGGAGCAAGGCGTCGACTGGTCGACCCTCGACGGCACGCTCCAGACCGACATCTTCAAGGAGTACATCGCGCAGAAGGAGTGGGTGTTCCCGCCGCGGCCGCACCTGCGGCTGATCGGCGATCTGATGGCGTTCTGCGCCGAGCGCGTCCCGAAGTGGCATCCGATCAGCGTCTCCGGCTACCACATCCGCGAGGCGGGGGCGACGGCCGCCGAGGAGCTCGCGTTCACGCTGGCGGACGGGTTCGCCTACGTCGAGCTCGGGATGCAGCGGCGCCTCGACGTCGAAGCCTTCGCGCCCGCGCTCTCGTTCTTCTTCAACGCGCACATCGACTTCTTCGAGGAGATCGCGAAGCTCCGCGCCGCCCGCCGGATCTGGGCGCGCTGGATGCGCGATCGCTACGGCGCGACGAGCCCCGAGGCGATGCGCCTGCGGTTCCACACGCAGACGGCGGGCGTCTCCCTCACCGCGCAGCAGCCGATGAACAACGTCGTGCGCACCGCGATCGAGGCGCTCGCCGCGGTGCTCGGCGGCACCCAGTCGTTGCACACGAACGCGCTCGACGAGGTGCTCGCGCTCCCCACCGAGGACACGGCGAAGCTGGCGCTGCGGACCCAGCAGGTGATCGCCTTCGAGTCGGGGGTCCCCGACGTGATCGATCCGCTCGGCGGTTCGTGGTTCGTAGAGGACGCCACGGACCGGATCGAGGCACGGGCCGAGGAGATCTTCACGGAGATCGAACGGATGGGTGAGGGCTCGATGCTCGAGGGCGTCCTGGAGGGGATCGAGCAAGGGTGGTTCCAGCGACGGATCGCCGAGTCCGCGTTCCAGGAGCAGAAACGGTACGAGTCGGGAGATCTCGTGAAGGTCGGCGTGACGGACTACGTGGACGCGAACGAGAGCCCGATCGACACGCTCGTGATCGGGGAGGAGGCCGAGCGGACCCAGCTCGCGAGCGTTCGCCGCACACGTGCCGCGCGTGACGCGGCCGCCGCGGACGACGCGCTGATCGCCCTGAAGGAGGCCGCGACCACCGACGCGAACCTGATGGAGCCGCTGATCGACTGTGCCCGCGCCCGATGCACCGAAGGGGAGATCGTGGGGGCTCTCGCGGCGGTCTTCGGCACCTACCGGGAGACGCCCGCTTTCTAGGGCCGAGCCAGTTGCAAGCTATTGCAAGAACAAAGTAGGCTGTCTGCATGGATATGCGACGAGGTGCGCTCGCAGCCGCCCTCCTCCTGCTCCTCACCGGCGCCTGCGGGTCGGGTGGACCTGGTTCGGGGGCGGGCGTCCAGGTGGTCACGACCGTCTCGCCGATCACGAACATCGTGCAGAACATCGGGGGCGACCGCGTCTCCGTGACCGGGATCGTGCCCGAAGGGGTCAACAGCCACACGTTCGAGCCCGCCCCCTCGGACGCCGCGGTGATGGAGGACGCCGACATCGTCTTCATCAACGGCCTGCACCTGGAGGAGCCGACGCGCGAGCTCGCAGAGGCGAACGTCGGCGACGGGGTCCCCATCGTGCAGCTCGCGGACCGCACGATCTCGGAGGACGAGTACATCTTCGACTTCTCCTTCCCACGATCCGAAGGCTTCCCGAACCCCCACCTCTGGACGAACCCGCCCTACGCGAAGGACTTCGCCGAGATCGTCCGTGATGAGCTCGCCGAGCTCGATCCCGAGGGCTCGCCCACCTTCGAGGAGAACTTCGACGCGTTCGCGGAGCGGGTCGATGCCTTGGATGCCGCCATCCGCTCGGCGACCGAGACGGTGGCGGAAGAGGACCGCAAGCTCCTCACGTATCACGACTCGTTCCCGTACTTCGCTCGCGAGTACGGTTGGGAGGTCGTCGGAGCGATCCAGCCGTCGGACTTCGCCGAGCCGACGCCGCAGGAGATCGTGGGCCTGATCGAGCAGATCCGTGCCGAGGATCTTCCCGCGATCTTCGGCTCCGAGGTGTTCCCGAGCCCGGTCCTCGAACAGATCGCCGCGGAGACGGGTGCGACCTACGTCCACGACCTGCGCGACGACGACCTCCCAGGGGAGGCCGGCGATCCGGACCACAGCTACCTCGGATTGATGGTGTTCGACTTCACCACGATCGTCCGCGCGCTCGGCGGGGATCCGGCGCCGTTCGAGGACGTCGACGTCGCGAACCTCGTGACCGGCGCAGCGGGAGGGACCCGCTACTGATGGACGAGCTCGTGCGGTTCGACCGTGTCACGTGCCGCTACGGCCGGGACCCCGTGCTCGTGAATGTCGACCTGCAGATCGGGGCGGGTGAGTTCATCGGCGTCGTGGGGCCCTCCGGGAGCGGGAAGAGCACGTTGTTGAAGGCGATCGCCGGATCGGTCGAGCCGATCGCCGGGCGGATACAACGCGATCCCGAGCTGTCGATCGGCTACGTGCCGCAGGTCGAGACGGTGAACTGGTACTTCCCCGTCACCGTTCGTGAAGCGGTGCTCATGGCGAAGATCGATGGGCGCCGGGTCCCGTGGCCCTCGAGGCAGGAGTCCTCACAGGCGCAGGAGGTCCTCGAGCGGCTCGGACTGGGAGGTCTGTCCGACCGACACATCCGCGAGCTCTCCGGGGGCCAGCAGCAGCGGGTCTTCATCGCCCGCGCGATGCTCGGGCGCCCGCGTCTGCTCCTGCTGGACGAGCCGACGAGCGGCGTCGACGTCCGCACCCGCCACGACGTGATGCACGTGATCCACGATCTCCACCACGAGGGACTCGCGATCGTCCTCACCACCCATGACCTGAACGGCATCGCGTCCCATCTGCCTCGGCTCGTCTGCCTGAACCGCGAGGTGATCGCCACGGGGACGCCGCGACAGGTGATCACGAGCGAGGTGCTGGAGAGGACCTACGGCGCGCCGCTCGAGGTGCTCTCGCACGGTGGGATGCCCGTCGTCCTCGAGCAGTACCCCGAGCTCGTCGAGGAGGAGGAGGGCGCTCGCGTGCTGCCGCTCCGGGAGGACCATCATGAGCACCCTGCTTGAGCCGTTCGGCTACGAGTTCTTCCAACGAGCGCTGCTCGTCGCCACGATCACCGGCGCGCTCTGCGGTCTGATCGGCGTGTACGTGGTGCTCCGAGGGATGAGCTACATCGGCCACGGGCTCTCGCACGCGATCTTCGGCGGCGCGGTGGCGAGCTACATCGTCGGCGTGAACGTCTTGCTGGGGGCGGGGCTCTGGGGGCTGGTCGCGGCGCTCTTCATCAACAAGGTCGCGCGCCGGCGATCGATCGGGGCCGACGCGGCGATCGGTGCGATCACCTCGGCGAGCTTCGCGATCGGGATCATCCTGATCTCGACCCAACGGACGTTCGTCGTGAACTTCGAGGCCCTCCTGTGGGGGAACGTGCTCGGCGTCACCGGGGTCGATGTGCTCGTCGTGCTGGCCGTCGCGGCGGGCTCGATCCTGTTCGTGTTCCTCGGCTACCGGCAGCTGCTCTTCTCGACGTTCGATCCCGAGGTGGCGGAAGTCTCGGGCGTGCGGACGGCGCGTGTCGACATCGGGCTGGCGGTGATGCTCACGGCGACGATCGCGGCGACGATGAACGTGATCGGTGTGACGATGATCGCCGCGATGCTGGTGATCCCGCCCGTGATCGGCCGGCTCCTCACCGACTCGTTCGGCCGGATGCTCTGGATCTCGGTGGGCGCGGGGACGGTGTGCGGGTTCCTCGGCGTCTACGGCTCGTACTACCTGAACTGGTCCTCCGGCGGCACCGTCGTGCTGGCGGCCGGGCTCCTGTTCGTGCTGGCGTTCGCGTTCAGCGGCTGGCGCCGACGGCTCCCTGCCCTCGCGGACGCGCACTAGCCGCCGTCAAGCGGCGCAGTCGCTGCACAGACCGGTGATCGCGAAGTGCGTGAGATCCGCGACGAACCCATGGTGCCGCTTGATCAGCTCCTGCAGCTTCTCGGCTTCCTCGAGGGAGAGCTCGTCGTCCTGCCCGCAGTTCCGACACGTCAGATGAACGTGATGCGCCTCGTCGGCGCGGTGGTATTCGGCGCCCGTCTCCACGTGCGAGTGCTGGAGGACGCCGACGCTCTCCAGCAGCGTGAGCGTCCGGTAGACAGTGGACGCGTTCACGCCCGGCATGTCGCCCTGGACCTTGCGCGCGATCGCGGTCGGGGAGATGTGGCCCTTCGCGCGCATCACCTCGGAGACGATCGCTCGGCGCTGCGGCGTCATGCGGAGCCCCCGGCTCCGGAGTTCGTCCATCAGGTCGGCGTACGAAGCGTCCACGAGGGCATCGTAGCAGCGTGTTGCAGGTGCAAGTAGCGGCGACTCACGCGGGCGGTGGCAGACCGAGCATCCTGGCGGCCCACGGCAGCGCCGTCCCCGCCTGCTCCCGTTGGAGCCGCCGGACGTGCGGAGCTTGGGCGATCTCGGGCAGGCCGGCCCGAGCACAGAAGTATCCGGCGAGCAGCGCGGCGATCTCCGACAGCCCCGGCGTGTCGGACGCCAGGACGTCCTCCGGGGTCGGGCCTCCCTCGGCCGCGAGGCTCGGGAGCCAGGACGCCGTATCCAGGAGCGGATTCCCGATGCACGCGTGATTCCAGTCCACGAAGAGCGCCCGGCCTGCTCGGAGGCAGAGGTTGTCACTCCGAACGTCGAAGTGCAGCACGTGCTCGCCTCCGATCCGAGCCGCCGCCGACGAGGCCGCGAGCGCCGGCAGGTAGTCCGTCAGCCACTCGGGCGAGCAGATCTCGGTCGCGAGGAACGGTCCCGGGTCGGCCGTCACGTCGGACCACGAATCGAGCCCGAACTGGCGCTCATCCGCGGTGGGGAGCTTTGAGCGCGGCGTCGCCGCATGGAGCGCGTCGAGTGCGCTGAGCACGGCGTCCACGCTCGAGCGGTCCCACGGGGGAGGCCATCGTGCGGCCGACAGGTCTTCGAGCGCCAGCAAGGGGGCCTCGCCGTCGTCGTCCCACCCGAGGAGCCGAGGAAGGCAGGGCATGCCGTCGAGCGCGTCGTACGCCAGGCGTTCGTCTCGGAACCACTCCGCCGCGTAGTCGAATGCGGCGATCTTGACGAACGCCGTTGCGCCGCTGGGAAGCTCCACCACGAACCGGCGGGTCGACGCGGCGCCGTGCCCGGGTACCGCACGCCAGGCGACCGGCGTCGCCCCGAGGGCACGGCGCACGCGCTCCACGTCGGCGGGGCCAGGTATCAAGGGTTCAGGTAGGTGCCGGGCTGCGCGTTCGGATGAGGGACCGGGCCCGGCTCCGGTTCGAATTGGAGCCATCCGTAGCCAGCGAACTGCACCTCCACCCAGACGTGGGCGTCCGTGGTCTTGACCAAGTAGCTGCCGTCTTCCTGCCGTGTGCCTGACCGGAACCCGACCCCGATGCGTGCCGGCACCCCGAGCGTCCGCACCAGGATCGCCATCGCGGACGAATAGTGCTGACAGAACCCGATCCTCGACCTCGTGAGGAACTCGAGCAGCGAATCGGCGTCGACGCCGCCGTCGACATCGGTGCTGTAGACGAAGTCTCCGTTGTGGAAATGCTGCTGGATCGCCAGCACCTTCCGATAGTCCGATGTGACCTCTGCAGTCCATCGCTCGGCGATGTCTGCGATCCGGGGATCGAGGTCGGCAGGGAGCTCGGTCCACTGGAGGTTCGTGGGAGGGGCCGCCTGCTTCGCCCGATCCAGCTCCCCCGGCGTCGGGATGACGATCCTCGAGCGGACGGCGTACTCCGTCCCGGCCTCGAGATGGGCATCGATGAACGCCTGGCTGCGTTCGGGATCCCACGTGATATCGCCGATCGGTCCCGCGATCTCCTCAGCTGTTTGTGCCATCACGAGCGCGCCGGCTGTGCCGAAGTCACTGAGGATCCGGAAGGTTTGGTCCAGGGTCTCTGCCCCGGGCGGCGGCTCGCTTCCGGACCTCGGCAGGGTCGTGGGAGCCGTCAACAGCACACCCCCCACGGATCCGTCGGGGTCGGTGCTCGTCCAGGACTCACCGTCGTACCGGTCCAGCGTGAACGTGCGCCAGTACTCGCCGTGCTCGGCCTCGACCTCGAACAGGTGACGCGCCGCCTCCGTTCGCGGATCGCCGAACGACAGGCCCGCGGGAGTCTCCGGAACGATCGTGGTTGACTCCCTGGCGGATGCGGCCTCGCGCGGTCTGACGCCGTCCTTCGCGTCGCACGCCACCGTGACCAGTGCGATCGCCGTCGCCAGGGCGATCGGGGTGAGCGTGTTGCGTTCGGTAACACGCTGGGGTTTCCGCTGCTCACGTCGAAGATCCACGTCGGGCTCGATCCGGGCTCAGTCGGGCCATCGTACGGTCAACGTCGACAGCGGGCATGGATAGCATCGGCGGTGATGACGGTGATGGTCACGGGCGCGTCCGGCCTCCTCGGGCACGCGATCGTCCGCGCGCTCGTGGAGCGCGACGAGGTCCGGGCGACCGTCCGGCGTCCCGCGGCGAGCGAGCCGCTGCGAGCCCTCGGCGCGAAGGTCGCCGTCGTCTCGGTGGAGGAGCCGGACGCGCTGATCGAGATCCTCCCGCGTGTCCACACGATCGTGCACCTGGTGGGCGGCGTGAACCAGCCGAGAGACGACGAGATCCTCGCCGCGAACCACGGCTCCGCGCTCGCGGCCGTCGCCGCGGCGAAGGAGGCGGGCACCCGTCGCGTGATCCTGCTCTCGGTTCCGGGCGCGTCTGTAGCCCACGAGCATCCGTTCCTCCGCGCGAAGGGGCTCGCGGAAGAGGTCGTCGTGCAGAGC
>CBHFMJ010000011.1:0-20526 GCA_965994715.1 uncultured bacterium
CAGCCGCCCGGCTGGACCGGGTACGCGCGTCGGGTCGACCACGAGATGCTGGCGGAGCTGGGGCCGACCGCAGCCGAGCGGCCGCGGGCGTTCGTGTGCGGCCCGACCCCCTTCGTCGAAGCCGTGGCCGAGGCGCTTGTGCGCATCGGCCACGAGCCGCAACAGATCAAGACCGAGCGCTTCGGACCGACGGGAGGATGAGATGGACGCTCTGATGCTGGACGGCAACGCGGTCGCAGGCATGCTCCAAGAGGTGTTCGCCGCCGACGTCACGACCGCGATCGGGACTTGCTCGACCTGCGGGGCCTCGGAGCCGCTCGGTGCCGTCCACGTGTTCAGGGGCGCGGGTGATGTCCTGCGCTGTGCGCATTGCCACAACACCCTCATGAGTCTCGTCCGAGACGGCGAGCGTCTGTGGATCGGCTTCAGCGGCATCCGGACACTCGAACTCGCAGTCTGAATCGGTTCAGCTTCTACCAGCTCTTCGATAACGTCGTCCTACCGTCCCGGTGCCGATGATCGTCGGGCGACTCGGTCGAGCAGATACCCGACCGAGCCGTTGGTGGTGCGCGCTACAGTTTGAACCTCTGACCATCAAAGAACCGCGGGTTCGCAGGAGATCGCTGATGGCGTCGACTTCGGGTTTCCGACCGACAAGAGACGGGGAGGGCATCGAGCCCATCCCCCCTCTCCAGCAACATCGAACGCGCGGGCGCTGCCGAGGAATACATCTCAACGTTTCCGCCTTCTCGACGAGAGAAGGAGATGAGAACGATGACGACGCGATTGGAGAAGACCGAACGAGAGGCCGTGCTCGTCGAGGACGCGGCCCTGATCCGGATGATGGGGTTCCCCGTCCTGGAGGCGCTTCCATCCCGTGGAGTGCCGTACGAGCAGGCCGACCCGTTCATCCTGTTGCACGAGGCACGAATCCGGGCCGCCGATATGACCAGCGTCGACACGAAGCACCCCCATCGGGGCTTCGACAACATCTGGTACATCCTCGAAGGCACGGCCAGCACGGGTCACACCACCGGACCGAACGGCGCGATCGAGCGCGCCCGGCTGCCCGAGGGTGGGCTCCTCGCACTGAGAACCGGTCGAGGCGCTTGGCACGCGGAGTCGATCGGCAAGGACGAGATCGACGAGGGCAAGCTCGACGCCGAGTTCCGGAGCGTGATCTTCTGGGTGAACCTGCCGCGCAAGGACAAGGATGTCGAGCCCACCGCCCTTGTGCTGCAGCCCGATGAGATCGTCGAGCGGGTCGAGGGCGGCGACGTCACGGTCCGCGTGCTCGTCGGCGAGGGCTCGCCGGTGAAGCTCGCGACACCGGGACTCGTCTACGACGTCCAGCTGCCCGATGGCGGTGCAATCTGGCTGGAGGTCCCGTCCGGCTTCCAGGGGTTCGCCTATGTCCTGGACGGCGAGGCAACCTTCGGGTCGAACGGCAGGCGCGCGACACCACCGCAGCTGGTGCTGCTCGGCGCCGGCGATTCGCTGACCGTGACGGACGCTGCGCCGACGACTCGCTTCCTCCTGTTGGCGGCCGAGCCGATCGGCGAGCCGCCGATCTGGAACGGTCCCTTCGGGGACTCGAGAGTTCGAGAGCGTCGGGGGCCACTTCAGGAGTGGCCCCCGAGGCTCGGTACACCGTGACGGGCGTTCGGTGTCGTAACTCCAACTCTCGGATCGTCGTCGCAACCTCGATGACCGATCCGATGGTGTCTCTATCATGCGGCACCCCAGAACGTGCAGTGGTGTCTCGAGACGAAGTTCGCCTCAACCTGAGGCTGCGGTGGCTCGAGTGACATCACGTTCGCACCACCGGCAGCCCGCGGCCACGGGACCTCCGACGTCGATGGGTTGCCACTCTTCGCGAATCTCGCCCACGCTGCCCGCATGTTGGCCGAGAGCGCCTGCTGATCGGCGGTGAGTGTTCCCGGGACCGGCGCGTTGGGCAGGTCGAACAGATACTGGAGCTCGGACGAGTGCGTCGCCACGGGCGCCACCGCGCCCGGGGGCGCGAAGCGCATCGGCGCATCGTCGTCGTTGAACTCGTAGGCGAAGGTCCGCACCCGCTGCGAGGTCCACGCATCCAACTGGAGCGCCGGGCACGCGAAGTTGGCGTCGCCGACCAGCGCGCTGAAGGCTGCCGACGGCGTCGGGTAGGTGGCGAGCGGGTACTCGGCCTCTCCGCGGCGCGCGCTCCCGTCACTCCCAGACCGACGAGATTAGTTGCTGATAGTTGGCCGATGTGATCTCGGGGATCGGTCCCACGAACGTTCCACCGCTTACCACGAGCCGGAGCCCGTCGAGGAAGATCCGCTCTTCATCGTGGTTCACGCCGTTGAGGATCGGCACGCGGGCGAACCGCCCGCCGGCGAGCGCCGTTCCGACTGACTCGGTGAGCACCCTGCCATCGACGACGCCGGGGATCGCGGCCGGAGGGAAGTTGGCCAAGAGATCGCTGACCGGCCGGCTGCGAAGACACGCCGCCGTCTGATTCGAGCACCCCACAGCGGCCGCCACGTTCTGGCCGAAGGCCTCGGCGGCAGAGAGAGGCAGCTGCGTCAGCGCGAACGCTGCGCTCTGGAGGATCGCCCGCTGGAAGAGTCCGCGTGAGTCGCGCGAAACGAGGTGCGCGTCATCGAACGCGTGTTCGCGATCGAGTTCCTCGACGCGGCGCGGCCGCGTTCGCGTTCACGTTTGGCTGATGGGAACATCTAGCTTCGAGGAGGTACGTCGATGACAGAAGAGATCGATCAGGACGACCCTTGGAACGGGGACGACGGCAACGAGCTCGAGGCCGAGATCATGCGGGCGGACCACGCGTTCGGCGCTGAGTCCAAAGGGACGACCCCGGAGGAGGCGCTCGAAGGCCAGAGCCTCGACGAAGCTCTCGCACGCGAGCGACCCGAGGGTCGGTCCACCGACGAGACACTCGGGATCGTCGACGACGGAGCGCTGGACGAGGAGGACGAGCTAGTCGCCGAGGGCTCTCTCGAACACGACGACTTCGCGTCACCGGAAGAGGCGGCACTCTCTGTCCGAGACGAGGCGCCAGGCGCCACCGACCACGAGGATCCGCACCCGGCCGACGAGAGCTGAGTCACGCGATGGGAGACAACTTCGTCCGCGTCTTCGCCTCGCACTCCTGGCTCCAAAGCGAGATCGTGAAGGGCCGGCTCGAGGCAGAAGGGATCCCCGTCCAGATCAGTGGGGAGCACGAAGGCCCATATCCCGTCGGCCCCGCCGAGCTATTCGTCCCCCCGCGCTTCGAGAGCCAGGCGCGCCGGATCCTCGCGGAGATCGAGAGCGGCTCGTACGAGGTCCCGGACGAGAACACGGACCCGTCCGAGTAGATCAGGTCTCATGGGTACCCCCCGCATCCTGATGGGTCTTCGAGAACAGCTGCTGCGGCAGGCTTCGATCCGAGTTCCTTGACGACGCTGACGGCTACCGCCACGACCGGTACGGCAGCGTGCCAGCGATGCCGAACAGCGCCCCTCCGCCGGCGACGCTCACGAGGATCACGACGGGGTGGAGGGCCAGTGAGCGCCCGCCCGTACACCCACGGCGCGAGGATGTCGTTGTCGAGCTGTTGAACCACGATCGCGACCACACCAACGATCGCCGCGGACACGACGCCGCCTGTCACGAGCGCCACGAGCACGGCCATCACGCCAGCGAAAACGGCCCCGATGATGGGCACGAACGCTGCACGAACGTGAGGACCATCACCGGCACGACCAGTGACGCACCGCTTACCAGGAGCGCAAGTCCGATCGCGATGGACTCGATGATGCCGAGCAACGCCGCGCCCCGGAGATAGCCGCCGAGCGTCGACCATCCACGTTCCGCCGCCCGCTGGGCTCGGTCACGCTGCTCGGGCCGCAACTGGGAACGCAGCCAGCCCGCGACACCGGGGGCCGTCACGCAGCATGAAGAACGTGAAGAGCATCGACAGGAACAGGCCGGCGACGATCTCGGCCGCGAGCGTGGCGCCGTCGACGACCCGACCCCCCGATGTGAGCAGCAGTTCGCGGAAGCCATCAGCGGTCCGGGTGCGGAAGCGGTCGATCGCCTCGCCCGAGACGTCGAAGGGAGAGTCCTCGACTAGCCACCGCTCGATATCGTCGAGCGCCTCGGTGATCGTCTCGGGGAGGGTCGCCGCTTCCTGGGCGATCGGCCGCCCGACCACGATGGAGATGCCGGTGATCGCGCCGAGGAGCACGAGCATCGCGACGCCCGCTGCGAACCCCGGGCCCAGGCGTCCGCGCAGCCGGTCGGAGATCGGGGTCAGGAGCCGCGTGAGGAACAGCGCGACGGTCGCCGGGATCAGCACCGGTGCGAGTTCGCGCGCGAGCCAGAGGACGCCGATGGTCGCGGCCGCGATCACGAGCAGCCGCCAGCTGTAGGCGGCGAGCCGCTGGACGCGCGGGTGGATGGCAGGACCCGCGGGTTCGTTTCCGATCGAGGTCATGCGCACCTAACCACACGCCGGGGGCGGATGCAACTGGACCTGCGATCGACATAGTTCGAGCCCGAGCAGGAATCAGCACGAGCTGCTGACACGACGGAAGGCCACTTGACCTGGGGATTTCCTGGTGGGCGCTGGAGGATTTGAACCTCCGACCTCTTCCGTGTCAAGGAAGCGCTCTCCCCCTGAGCTAAGCGCCCGAGCCCTCATCGTAGCGGGCCACGAGGCGGGGACCGGAATCGAACCGGTGTGCGAGGCTTTGCAGGCCTCTGCCTAACCACTCGGCCACCCCGCCGGACGAGGGGTCAGTCTAGCCGCGGCTCGCGACAGGCTGGCCCCTCGAAGGGTGCAGGGTACCGAAACCCCGAAGATCGCCCCGACGGGAACATCCGACCGCCTGGTGGGTGTTCACACAGTGTTCACGCGGCTCCGGCCTCACGGGATCCCTCGGTCGGTAGCCTCGGAGAGCAAGGCAGGGCCACCGCCGCGCCACGGCGCGGTCTCGAGGAAAGGAAAGCACGATGCTGTTCTTGATCGGAGCCATCGCACTGGCGGTCGTCGCCCTGGCCACGAGCTGGGGCACGATCGGCACCGTCGTGATCCTGATCACCGCCACGGCATGGATGACGCTCGCGTTCCGCCCGGTCGAGGCGGGGGCACTGGTGACGAACCTGACACGCCGGCGCTTCGAGTAGCCAGCAGGAGTTCCGCACGATCTGGAGGCCGGCCCGAAGGGCCGGCCTTCGCTGACCCTGGACATCGCTGATCCGCTCCGCCTCGAGTTGAGGTCCGCTCGGCCCGCGGGGAGGATGCAGTGGTGGAGAGCTCCCGGACGAAGGCGATCGCGCTCGCGGCGGCGCTCGCGTTGCCGCTCGCGGGGCTCGCACTGCTCCTCGCGGTCCCCGAGCTGGACGTGCACTGGGAACATCACGCCTCTCATTTCTGGCTGGTCCTCAGCGTCGCCTTCATCGACACGGTGCTCGGGATCGCGATGAGCGAGGCGGCCACCCGCCGAGACGATGCTCGGCTGTTCCTCGTATCGATGGCGCTCCTCGCGAGTGCCGGATTCCTCGCGTTGCACGCGCTCGCGACTCCCGAGGCCATCGTGAAGGAGCCGAACAACGGATTCGTGATCGCCACCCCGATCGGGCTCTTCCTGGCGGCTGGGTTCGCGGCCGCCTCCGCGATGCAACCGGAGCGCGGACCGGGGACGCTCTCACGCTCCACGATGCGATGGCTCCGGTGGGCCCTCATCGCGCTCCTGGTGACCTGGGCCGCAGCATCCCTCTCCGGAGTGTCCTTGCTCCGCGGGCCCGCCCCCAGCGAAGCACCCACGCTCTTGCGGATCCTCGCGCCGGTCGCGATCGGGCTCTACGCGTTCGCGGCGGCACGCTACCTGTCCGTCTACGCCCGCAGGCGACGACCGCTCCCGCTCGCCGTTGCCACTGCATTCATCCTCCTCGCCGAGGCCGTCCTCACGATCATCGTCGCCCGCAGTTGGCAGGCATCCTGGTGGGAATGGCACGTCCTGATGGCGGTCGCGTTCCTCATCGTGCTGCTGACCGCTCGGGCCGAATACCAGCACGAGGGATCGATCACGGCGGCCTTCGGTGGCCTCTACATGGAGCGGACGCTCGAACGCATCGATCGCCGACAGGCCGATTCACTCTCCGCGATGGTGACATCGATCCGGTCAGGGGAGCCGCTCGCGCCCGTCGTGGAGGGCTTCCTCGCCGACGGGATGAGCGCCGAGGAGGCTGCATCTCTCGAGCGCGCCGCCCACGAGCTCGTTCGCGTCGACAACCTCTTCGGCTCCTACGTCGGGCCGCAGCTCGCGGCACGCTTACACGAAGAACCCGAGTTCGGCGATCTCGGAGGCCGGGAAGCGGACGTGACCGCGCTGTTCGCGGATCTCGTCGGATTCACCGCATTCAGTGAAGGGAAGTCCGCATCGGACGTGATCGAGATGCTCAATCGATACTGGGAGGGTGTCGTCCCGGTGGTCGTCGAGGCTGAAGGCGGCGTGATCGAGCGGTTCGCGGGGGACGCCGTCATGGCCGTGTTCAACGCGCTCGACGATCAGCCTGATCACGCCCTCCGGGGAGCGAGAGCCGCGCTCGCGATGCGAGCGTTCACGCAGGCGACCGCGACGGAGCATCCCGATTGGCCTCGGTTCCGGATCGGCGTGAACACCGGCACGGCCGTGATCGGGACCGTCGGCGCGACCGATCAACGGAGCTTCGCCGCCATCGGTGACACGACGAACGTTGCGGCGCGAGTCCAGGCGATCGCCCGCCCTGGGCAGGTGCTCCTGGCGGATGCCACGTACCAGCGGATGCGCGATCGGGTGCGCGTCGAACCGCTCGGTCCCACCTCGTTGAAGGGCAGGACGGAGAACATCGACGTCTACGAACTGCTCGAGGTCGTTTCCTGACCAGGACGAAGGAGGCCGGCCCGATCCCGACGGCTGAATTGCATTCCTGCCCACAGGTGACCTGAGGGAGCGGGGCGCCTACCATGCGCCGCATGTCGAACACGACGTCCGGACTGGACACCTTCTACGAGGGTTGGGCGAACTACCAGGGGCTCGTCCTCGACGCGCTCCGTGATCTCGCCGCCGAGCAGTTGGGGCTGCGGACCGCTCCACACCAATGGGCCGTCTGGCAGCTCGCCGGTCACGTGGCGGGATCCCGCGCTTACTGGTTCCACGACGTCCTCGGCGAGGGTGATCCCGCCACGCGCGACCTGTTCCGCGTCGCGAGCACCACCGTTCCCGACCTGCCCCTGGAGGACGCCGGGTGGGAGGACGACGAGGATCACCCTCGCAGCGCGGCCGAGATCGTCGAGGCATTCGATCGGACCTGGACCATGATCGAGGACTGCCTCCGGCGATGGACGACTGACGACCTCGCCGTCGAGTTCACCCGCGAGCGTCGCTCGGGCACGGAAACGTTCACCCGTCAGTGGGTGATCTGGCACCTCGTCGAGCACGACCTCCACCACGGCGGTGAGATCTCACAGATCCTGGGAAGCCACAGCGCCCCCGCACTCGATCTCTGAGGCTCCGGTCTCGCTATCCCTCGGTTCATCGCTGCCCTGCCGCCAGCGCCTCGAAGTTCTCGTAGAGAACGGCAACACCTGCCGCCTCGCGGGCCCGGAGGGCGGCCGGGCCGACCCGGTCCCAGGTGCCCGCCACCCACAGCCAGTCGTAGACGAGGTCCCGGCTCAGCAGGTCGTTCTTCACCAGCGTCGCCACCGTCTCGTTCCAGCCGAGGACGATGCGAACCGACGGGTCACTGAGCTCAGCTGCGTCGGGATCGAAGTCATCGGCGAATATCTTCCCCACCGCCTCTCCCAGCCCGTTCATCGCTCCCAACTTGGCGAGCTCGACCACGAGCGCGGCGTCTTCATGGGTCCCGGCCATCGCTTCCTCCTCGCGTCCAGGCGGCCGCCCACGCGGTCGCTCACCGGTTTTCTACACCCGGTGTCGTCCGGGAGATGTCCTGGATGTGCCCCGGACGGGCTCGTCGGGCCACTCGAGGTCCAGCCCGTATCCGACACCATGCACGTTGCGGATGTGGATGGGCGTGCCGCTCGACCGGAGGAGTAGGCGCAGCTGGTGGACGACCCGGCGAACGTCGTACGGGGTGACCATCGCGCTCCCGGGCCAGATACGCCGCGCGAGCTCGGCGGAGGCGACCGAGGCGCCCACATCTCGTGCGAGCGCGAGCATCGCGGCCATCTCCCGTGGCGGAAGGTGCACGGCCGATCCGTTCCAGGCGAGCCGGAGGCCGGCACCGTCGATCTCCACGTCGCCCAGGCGCATCGATCCCTGCGTCGTCATGAGCTTCGCCGTCGACGGAACAACGGGTCCCTCCGTCACGTAGTGATGAGCGGAGACGGAGACGAGGAGGTCCTCCTCGGCGGGCTCCACGCAGGGAGTCCTCCAATCGTCGCCGGCGAACCGGATCAGATCGTCGACATCGCGCCAATGGGACTCCACCAGCTACTCGTCCGACGAGCCCTCCATCGCGAGGGCGAGCGTGGTGGACGTCACCCCCGGATGTGCCTCGAGTCGCGGAAGGACGTGGTCGTGGAGCCCGCGGAGGAGTCGGTCGTGCGCCCCGTCCTGGATCACCCCCCGGAACAGTCTGATCAGCACGGAGGGACGCTATCGGAAGGCACCGACAGGTGTTCCCCGCCCCGGTTCCCCGGGTGGTCGGCGGATCCCGTCGAAGCCGAACCGTTCGGAACGCTTGGGCCGACGACGGACCGCGACCCGCCTTGGCAGCCTTGGAGCGGGGCTGAGGAGGGCGCCGGTCGATCGCCCGAGGTCAGTCCCGGATCAGCGGCGCGTCGGCCGCGCCCTCGAGCCACGTCCGGCGGATCGCGTCGAGCGAGCCATCGTCCCTCATCTCCTGGAGCGCGAGGTTCACGCACTCCACGATCGGGCTTCCCTTCTCGAACGCCATCGCGAGGTACTCCTGCGAGCCGACGCTCGGGAGACGGCCGACGACCACGCCCTCCGGAACCTGAGCGGTAGTGATGAAGGATGCGGTCGGCAGGTCCGCCACGATGCCATCGACCTGTCCGTTCTTCAGGTCGTCCACTGCGGCGCCGAGATCATCGTAGACGGCCGGCCGCGTGGTCGGTCGGATCGTGTCCTCGATGAAGCTGAGGCTCGTGGTACCGATCGGTGCGCCGAGTGTGGCGTCCTTCAGCTGCTCGAGCGTCGTGGCGTCGGCGATCGGTGAGCCCCGGACCGACACGAGCGCCTGGTGAACGTCGTAGTACATCTCGCTGAAGTCCACGCTCTTCGCGCGCTCCGGGAGGTAGGAGATCTGCTGGAGCACGAAGTCGAAGCCCTTCGGACCAGGCGCGAACGACTCCGTGAACCCGATCGGGACGAACCTGATCCTGTCCTCGGCGAAGCCGAGGCGCTCGGCTACCTCGAAGGTCACGGCGCCCTCGAAGCCCATACCGAGGTACGGGTCATTCAACTTCCACTCGGGGTGCTCGTCGGTGGTACCCCCTTCCCACCACGGTGGGAAGGCAGGATCGCCGGTGGCCACGGTCAGATACGCGTTCGCGTATCCGGCGGCGGCATAGAGGTTGTCACGGTTCACCTGGGCACATCCGGCGGCGCTCTGATACTGAGCAGGCGTATCGGCCTGGTACTCCTGCGGGGCGCACGCGGCGACCAGGATCCACAGGACCGCCGGCCAGAGGGTCCAGCCCCGCATGGCGGCACCCCATGCGCGACGCGCGGAGGCGCGGAGCCGGCACACCGCCTTGTCGACCGACCGCTCGGCCTCCTGCCGATACCGCTCGAGCGCCGCGAGCATGGTCACGATTCGACGGTACCTCGAAGGGCTGACCACTACTCAGGAGAGACACGAGCCTCCATCGCCAGGATCCACGATGCGCCTTTCCAATCGTTGTATCGCTCTGGGCCGTGGGTTGACGTCCCCTCGACGAGGCGCTCGCCGGGGTGGACCACGAGGGGGAGATGGCCTGCGCCGCGACAGCTCCACGCACCAACCGGCTGGCATTGGTACTTTCTCCCTTGCTCATGACGAACGGGATCGCCTCGTCGGTTCTCTGAGGACATCGGCAGACGTGCCGCCACCCAGCGAGAAAGGCGAACCACCCGCGAGGTCGGGGAAGCAAAACCACAGGTCTCACCGAGACATCTGAGCTGCGGACAGGGAAGGACCCGGACGATGCGAGAAGGGCGGATGCGCGCGTCCCGAGCCTGGTCGATCCGCGGCCTCGCAGCCTCGGCAACGGTGCTGGCGATCTCCTTCGGAGTGACCCCCCAGCTGGTCCCCCGAGCTGCCGCCGCGCTCCCCTACAACGTGGTGATCATCGTCACCGACGATCAGCGCTGGGACATGATCCGTCGCGACTTCACGCCGGAGATCTGGAACCGGCTGGTGATCCCAGGTCGCCGTTTCAAGAACGCCTTCGTCCCCAATCCCCTGTGCTGTCCAAGTCGTGCCAGCATCCTGAGCGGCAACTACTCCCATACGACGGGGGTCTGGAGGAACCGGGGGCCACACGGGGGCTTCGGGGCATTCGGCGACAAGCACACGATCGCCGTCGACTTCGACGCCGCCGGGTACCGCACAGCGATGATCGGAAAGTACCTCAACGGCTACGCCGCCGGGAAGAACCGGTACGTGCCTCCGGGGTGGGACCGATGGTTCGCCACCGAGTCGCGCTACTACGACTACGGCGTCACGACGCAGAGTCGTCTCCTCCGCTTCGGTTCGGACCCGGAGGACCACCAGACAGGTGTGATCGCGCGACAAGCAAAGCGCTTCGTCCGCCGCTCGGTGTCGGCGGAAGATCCCTTCTTCCTATACTTGTCGTTCTTCGCGCCCCACGCCCCCTCCACGCCGGAGCCGATCGATGTTGGTCGCTTCGACTGGGTCACCCCGGCCGACACCGACACGCCGAAGGTCCGGAACAACATGCTCGAGGCGGCATTCGGCGTGGATCGAGCTGTCGGCGCCCTGGTCCAGTCCTTGCCGGATCACACGATCGTGCTCTACCTATCCGACAACGGCTTCCTGTGGGGCGAACACGGCTTGAACCGAAAGGGGAAGCCGTACGACGAGAGCATCAGGATCCCGATGATCCTGACGGCGCTCGACGGGAGCTTCACGCCGGTGGCAGGAACGCATGATCTCGTGCTCAACGTGGACGCGCGTCCGACCCTCACCCGAGCTGCGGGGGTACCGATGCTCACGAGATCGGAAGGTGTCAACTGGCTCGGCTCCCGGTACGTTCCCCGTGACGGGTTCGTGATCCACAACTATCCGAACAACGTATCGATGCCCAGCTTCTGCGGCGTCCGGCTCCGTCGGTGGATGTTCACACGGTGGTCGGACGGCTCCGAGCTCCTGTTCGACATGAGAGCCGACCCCGAGCAGGAGACGGACCTGGCCGGTGAACCGTCGTTCCAGGCCGAACGCGATCGGCTGCTTCTGGAGGCACAGGATGCTTGCGATCCGCCGCCACCCGGATATGTGTGGTGAGCGTCCGCACGGTGCTGTCGTTGACCCGTGAGCCGCGGCCCCGCCGCTCCTAATACTTGGCGGGCGCGATCCTCCGATCGATCCAACCGACCAAAGCATCCATCCCGAGCGCGAGCAACCAGTACATGAACATCGCGAAGAGCAGCGCCGGATCGAAGAGCGAGCCGCTCTCGCCCTCGACCGTCGGGAAGATCCCACGGAACGGTTGCATGATCCGATCGGTCGCCCGGAATACCCACTGAACGAACGGCGTCGCCTCGTTCGCGTTGAACAGCTCGAGGAAGAACGCCATCGCCAGGATCACGGTGCAGACGGTCGCGAAACCGTAGATGAACAGGATCAGCACCCGGCTTACCCGGAAGCCGATGTCCTTGTCCGTGCCTGCATGGGACATCAGACCGCCTCCCTCCATTCGTGTAGGCGCAGGCTACCTCGCTGCCGTTGGACCACTCGGCGGAGACCGCGGTTTTCCTAAGAACGGGTCGGGTCCGGAGGTTCGATAGCCCCCACGCGACCGCACGACCCTTCAGGCGCGTCCGCCGCGTCCGACCCAGTCGACCTCGGGGAGGCGTCCGCCCGCCGCCGCGTTCCACGTCGGCAGAGACACCGGAGGTTCGCGGGGTCGAATGGCGCGCCCCCCAGGTGGAGAGGCTGGACGTGGTCCACGGTGTCGCCCGTCCCCCACACTCTTGACACCGATAGCGGTCCCGCCGAAGGACGAACGGTCGGACCCGTTTCCAACGACGGTCGCGGTAGACGTGGTCTTCCTCGATAGGCGCTCGCGGTAGTCCGACACGAACCGAATCATGCGCCCGCCGTCGGTCCTCGCGCCACCCGCGGACCAGAGGCACCGTAGTCGCGAGATGGGTCTCCACCGTTCCCCGACGGCGTCGAGACTTCGCTACGGTTCGGCCAGGAAGATCGAGATGAAGCTCTGGATCGACAACGAGAAAGATCCCGACGATGCGTCGAGGTTCGGCTTCGATCCGGATGGGTGGACCATCGCGCGATCAGTGCGGGAGGCTGTTGACGCGATTCGCCTCCACTCGCCCGGAGAAATCGCACTCGACTGGGACTTGGGTTGGGGTGCCACCGGCGAGGACGTAATACATGCGGTCGCACCGCTGTACCGGTCGGGCAAGAGGCCGATCCCGAAGGTGACATTCATCTCCGCCATGGATGAGTCCAACGCTCTACTTGAGGAGACCTGGAGGGAGTACGTCGGGTAGGAGCGGGAGCGGCGAAATCCTCCGCGTCCAGGGCGCTGCGCTCCATTCCGTCATCTTGCGCACCGACGGTGTCATGTCACTCTTGCCACCTGAGGTCCCCCGCGGGTTGGGGGACCCCTCGGTTCGTCGGAATCGTTCGGGGGTCCTGCGCGAGCATCTTGCGGAACATCGCCACCACGAGGGCGGCGAGGCTAGGCCATCGCGGCGACGATTCGAGCGATGGGCCGAGCGGGATTGGTGGAAACTCAGCGCGCGCGGAGGCGCTAGTAGTAGTCGACGGTGGCCCGTCGTCTGTTCCCGGAACTCGCCGGACCCTGCTTGACAAATTGGATAGCCTTCAAGGTGCAGCGGATGTCCTGGTTGAGGGGATCGGCCATGACCAATCCTCCAGAGAGTCCCGTCGAATTCGAGTTGGTCGTTCCTGAGCCCGATGAGGAGGCTCCTTTCCCCCATTCGACCGACGGAGAGACTCGTACAAGGCGCTTCTCTTCGCGATGGTTGCTGGGCCGGCGGCTCACGGAGATGGATGAATGGCCGGAAACAGCGGAGGAAAGGGCCGAGCCTACCCTTCAGAGACTTCACCACTCAATCAGGTGGTATCACTTGGCTTCCCTTCAGGCGACGCGCTGGTACACGACCCTCAAGGTGGTTCAGATCGTCGCGGCTGCCGCGGTACCCGTATTGGTTGCAACCAGTGGCGAATCGTTCGCGTTCAAGAGCTTGATCGCGGCTCTGGGTGGACTTGTCGTCATTCTGGAAGGGGTCCAACAGCTCAAGCGATACAGTTGGAACGCCGTGAAACGGGCACAGGTTAGAGAAGCGCTGAAGCGCCAGCATTTTCTCTACGAAGCGCACGTCGAACCCTACGATGTTGATCCGGAGGATCGCTTGAAGGTCTTGGCCGAGCGTGTCGAGAGGATAATCGGCCGGGACGTGGCCGAATGGGCAGAGCAACCGCCCGAAGTCTCCCCCCGAGAGAATAGGGGTCAGTCGACGGATCGCTAGGCCGTGGTGGTGGTGACGTCGGAGGAAGGGTCCGCTACCGGGAGCCGACGAACGCCTGGGGCCAGCCGAACAGCCGACAGATCCGGTCCCACGTCTCCGGCGGGCGGCGTGCATCGCGTACGGGCCGACGAGAGCGCCCGTGATCGCGCCCACCAGACCGAGCGCCGCGCCAGCCGTCGCGGTGACAACAGCTACCGCGGCCTCGAGGTCAACGAGCGCGCGCTCGTCGCGACGCTCGATCTCGTGATGTTCCCCCACGACAGCGAGGATAGGCCGCCACGAGCGGCGGAGGTCGCGTCGCTGTTACCCGTGAGTAACAGCGTGCCGAACGAGCGCGCGGCGCGCGAGCGCCCCTTGGAAGGGATCCTTCCCATAGCTCAAGGGGAGCCATATCTCCTTGGAGAGCTGCAGGTCCTTGTCCGTCTCCGTGTGGATTCCTTCGGCGCAGCTTCCCACACACGATTGACGCAGACCTCCATCGAGTCGTCACATCCGGTTGCCCTCGCGCAGATTAGTCTCCGCGCTGTGGAACCCGTCTCCCGCGGACGCCGCGCGCGCCGCGTGCTGCTCATCGCGCTCGTGATCGCCCTGCCATGGCTGTGGTTCGTCGCGCGCGACGCCGGTGGTCCGCTCGACACGGTCGCCGTCGGGCTGCCGCTGATCGCCATCGCGGCGATCGCCCTCGGTCCGATCGCCGCCCTCATCAGCCGCCGGGCCTGGCCCCTGATCGTTGGCGCCTCGATCGTCGCGGTGTGTGCGGTGTCGGTGATCGAACCGAGGCTCTCGCGCTCGATCGTGCCGCCTGACCCAGCGATCCGACTCGTGGTCGCCAACGTCTGGGGCGAGAACCCGACCCCCGACGCGGTGCCGGAGTCGATGACCGGCCGGGGAGCCGATGTGCTGGTGGCGATCGAGGTGTCCGACGACGAGCTCTTCGCCGCGTTGGCGGAAGGCGCTGCCGCGCAGGGACTCGACTCGACCGTCGAGCAAGGACGGCAGGGTGTGTGGTCGCGGTTCCCGGTACAGATGCTCGACGAGCTTGGCTTGCCGTCAGCCCGCACGCTGCGGGTCGGCGTCGACGTGCCGGGATCGCCGTTCGTGCTCTACGTCGTGCACGGCTTGAACCCCCTGGGCGAGACGAGCTTCGACGATCAGCTCCGTTTCACCGAGGATTTGCTCACAGCCATCGAGACCGAGGAGCGACCCGTCGTTGTGGCCGGCGACCTCAACATGAGCGACCGCGTGGTCAGCTACCGGAAGATGGACGCAGCGCTCACCGACGCGATGAGGGCCGGCGCCCCCGGCTCGACGACATACGTCGGCGGTTGGTGGCCGACGTTGCTGCTCCGCATCGATCACGTGTTCGTCACTCCCTCGTGGTGCGCGACGCGGCCTGTGACGTTCACGCCGGCAGGTTCCGATCATCGCGGCGTCGACGTCGCGGTCGGCCCCTGCGACTGAACCTCTGCACCTGGGGCACCGCTGTGGCCATGCGCCATGTCAGGGCGCATCATCGAATTATGCAACCCGATCGCATCGAACTCGACGGCCTCGGCCCAACTCTCTTTGCCGGGATCTTCTTGAGATCGCCCGGGAGATCGACTTGCTCAACGACGCCGAGATCCGCGACCGTCTGCAGACGGTGTGGGACTATGCCGAGGTGTCCGAGACGCCCGGTATCGCCCCAGCCGCTCGGGACATGCTGGCCGGAACCACCTCGGGCGACACAGCACAGCTCGAGGGCGGAGTCGAAGCGATGACCGACGCCTGTCAGCCCGTCGAGCCGTTGTGAACCCGAGCCGGCGACGTCCGGCGCTATTCGAGATCGCCGAGGAGCGTGGCGAGCGAGCTCGGGATCCGCGCGCCGTCGGTCCGGAGGCCGACTCGGCCCGACGGTGTCATTCCGAGCTCGGTCGCAAGGGTCCGAGCGAGCGAGGAGAAATCCCGCGCGATCGCGACGCTCGGATTCTTCCCCGCTCCCGGCCACCGCGAGCGCCGGCGACGATCGCGCCGCGCTTGCGGACGTCGGCGTGCGCCTTGAGAGCCGTCGCGTGAGCTTTCGCCCACAGCGTCAACGTCGCGAGGTCGATCTCTCCGACGTGACCCATCGGGAGGAGCTCCCGGAGGGGCGCGATCGTAGTGACGACGCTGATCGGCTGTGAGCGTCCCCCATGGACGAGTCGCGGAGTCGCTCGGAGGATGCGGTCGCGGGACGCGATCGAGCTCCCGCTTACTCGCGCGACCCTCGAGCACCTTGAGCTCAACGGGTTTCGGTCGTCGTGGCATCGGTGCGAGCGTATACCGGAGCCTGTGACCAAATCGCGGGATTCCGGCTCGCGTTCACAAGGCTAATCCGCCGGTACGTCGCCGAGGGCGTTGACCCCATAGCCGCCCCTCGAACTACCTCACAGTTACTCCGAGAGGTTCGCCCAGATGAGGACGGCGATGCTCCCGGGCGCGACCCGCATGGTGTCCGACTGCGTCGGCGGTCTCCACACCGGCCACCGCTCCTCCATCAGCTCGTCGTCCTGCGTGAACGCGACGACCATCTCGGTCAAGGGGTAGCGACCGCTCAAGCGAACATCCAACGGAACGCCCGCGCCTCCCGGTCCCCAAGGGGCGGAGGCCATGAACTCTCGGGTCTTCGTGAGCACCTCGGACTCGTACGTCTCGGGGTCCATGCCCCTCCTACGCTTCGGTGGTCTCGCCTCTCTCCGCTTTCGGAACGACCGGCTCCTCGCCGATCGCCTCGAGCATCCCCTCGAGCTTGCCGTACAGGTACGGGTAGTAGCCGGCCCGGCCCTCGACGTTCGTCACCTGTCCGTGGAACGTCTTGCCGTCCGAGCTCGCGAGGTGGATCAGGCCGGGTTCGTTGCTCATCCGCCACACCTCGACCGAGATCTTCACGCTCGACGCCTCCTCTCTGGCGAACATTCGCCCGGCAACGTACCGCCGGAGGAGGACCGGAGGACGACGGCGCCGAGGTCGTTAGGCCGGCGGATCGTGTTCACGCCGACCGATTCCGTAGGATGCCGCCATGGTGAACGGCAAGCCCGGCGACGACCCGATCCTCGACCTTACGGTTCACGGCCTCCCGGCTTACTCGGACACCATCGACGCACTCATCCGTGAGGTGTGGCCCCTGTGCGGGGCGCGCGAGCGAGACGAACTCCGGGCGATGCTTCCCCCTCCGAAGGAGCTCGACGCGGCGGGGCTCGAGGAGGTGCACCTGGGCGTCGAGGACTTCCGGAGCCGCTTGCTCGGCGAGGCGCGGGACCGGGGTTGGGAAGGACCGCCGAGTCCGGAACAGCCCGCGTGACGGTTCACCGTGTCGACCCCGCCCTCACGGACCGGAGGAGGACCGGACGGAGCCGACAGGGCCGTCACCGACTCCGCCCGGCCGTTCAACCTCAGTCCGATCCCGGCATCCCGAGCCATGCCGGCGCTTGAGCCTCTTCGGTTTCTCGACGCCGGCCTCGAGGGCGGCGCTGAGCTCGGCCGTACTCGGACACCATGGCGGGACACCGCAACGAGCGAACGCCTCGAGCCGCCGTCGGGTCGACGCCGCGTACGTCGTCGGGTCGGACTCGTCGGGCCACAGGATGCTCGGCCCGACACGGGGATCGCGGAACTGTCGGTCCGCGGGGGTCACGGACCGCTCCGCCGCGAGCGGATCCCGAACCTCCGAGAACACTCGACCGGCTCGCCCCCACGTCGGGTCTGAGCCGACGACACGCACGAGCGCGTCGTAGATCTCTCGGATCCGACCGTACTCGTGAGCGAGCCCGTCGAACCGCAACGCGGCGTCGGCGCCGTCGCGATTGGAGCGATAGAGCTCCTCGATGGAACGCCGGCGGGGAATCGCTCGACCATCCCGACGGCCTCGCGGGATACGCGCTCGAGGGCGACGTAACGCGCTGAGGATCGGACCGGGTTGCACTTGAGCGAGAACGGCGCCGACGGCGGCCCGGAATCGCGTTTTGTCCGATCCGGAGCTCGACGTCGAGCGCCTCCGCCCGATGCATGAGCTCGACCACGTTCGCGGCCCGCTCGGAGAGCCCGAGCTTTCCGCCGGCGGAGAGCGCCTCGAACGCGGCGCGACCCTCCTCCTCCTCGACCGCGAGCGAGATCGGGATCGCTTCCCGCTCCTCGAACGTCCGGCTTACACTCGATCGGTACGGACACCTCCTACCGAGCCTCGATGAGAGCCTCCGGGACGGCCTCGAGGCTGCTTTCCATGTGGCGGCCGCGGGACAGATGCGGGACGGGGACGGGACGGACGTCATTCCGATCGGCGCATCGGGGCTCGGATAGGTCGCTTGACCTGCGACGATGCTTGGAGCGGACGACGGGATTCGAACCCGCGACCCCCACCTTGGCAAGGTGGTGCTCTACCACTGAGCCACGTCCGCAGACTGCGCACCCATCCTAGGCACCGGGATTCGCAGCTTCAACCGGTGGCCGGATCAGGCGGTGCCCGTGGAGCCGAACCCTCCCGTGCCGCGGGTCGAGTCCGGGAGCTCCTCGACGAACACGGGTGAGAGTTCCGGCACCGCAACGATCACGAGCTGAGCGATCCGGTCGCCGGGTGCAATCTCGACCGGCTCGTACGGGTCGAGGTTGACCACCGCGCAGATCACCTCGCCTCGGTAGCCGGCGTCGATCAGGCCGGGGGCGTTCGCGAGCGTGACCCCTCGCTTCGACGCCAGCCCGGACCGAGGCAAGACGAGCCCGGCGTGGCCGTCCGGGATCGCGACGGCAACCCCGGTGGGCACCATCGCTCGCTCCCCCGGCTTGACCGTGACGCCCTCGGCCGCCCGAAGGTCGAGGCCGGCGTCGCCGGGATGCTGCGCGCTCGGCAGCTCCCCCTCGGGTCGCAGGCGTCGGAACGGAAGATCCATCGTCAGACCGGCTCGATCAGCTCGAGGCGGTTGCCGAACGGGTCGCGCACGTGCACCCGCCGGAAGCCAGAGAACTGGTCGGACTCGATCACCTTGTAGCCGCTCATCTCCACACGTGCGCGCATCCGCTCGAGGTCCTCGACCAGGAACGCCGGATGCGCCTTCATCGCGGGCTGGAACCCCTCCTCGACGCCGAGGTGGACCTCGAGGTCACCCGATCGGAACCAGACGCCGCCGCGGTCGGCCAGCTCCTGGGGCTTCGGCACCTGCTCGAGCCCGAGGACGCCCTCGTAGAAGTCGATGGCTGCCTGCTCCTCTTCGGGTGGCATCGCGAGCTGCACGTGGTGCAACCCGAGCAGCCTGCCGCGCTCAGCGTGGGTCATCGGTCCTCGTCCCCCCTGACGAGGGGTCTATCCTACGAGCAGCCGCTGGTGCTGCCGCAGGTCCCGCAGACGTAGCACGAACCGGCCGGCTGCATCTTTGAGCCGCACTGGTAGCAGAGGGGTGCGTCCAGTTCCTTGGCGGTGGGCTTGGCGACCATCTCGATGGGCCGGATCACCGCTCCCTCCGACGCCTCGATGGAAGCTTCCTCCACAGCCGTGGTCTCTCCGTCGGTGGCCTCCGGGGCAGCCGTCTTCTCCGCGACCTCGACCTTCCGCTCCTCGATCGACCGGATCCCGAGTGCCTCCCGCTTCTCCGGCGGCAGGTGGTCGATGGCCAGACGGCGGAACACGTAGTCGACGATCGAGGACGCGAACCGGATATCGGCGTCGTCGGTCAGCCCGCTCGGCTCGAACTTCATGTTGATGAACTTCGAGGCGTAGTCCTCGAGCGGAACACCGTACTGGAGACCGACCGAGACCGCGATCGAGAACGCGTCCATGATCCCGGAGAGCGTGGACCCCTGCTTCGAGGCCTTCAGGAAGATCTCGCCGAGGCCGTCGTCCGGGTAGGACCCCGCTGTGATGTAGCCCTCGGCGTCGCCGACCCGGAACGAGGTGGTGATCGCGGGCCGCGAACGTGGGAGGCGCTTCTTCGCGGACCACGGGAGCGTCTGCGGCTCTCCCGCTCCCTCGCTCTGCGCCGCCACCGCCGCCTTCTTCTTGTCGGCCGACATGGGTTGCGCCACCTTGCAGTTGTCGCGGTAGATCGCGACCGCCTTCAGACCGAGCTTCCAGCTCTCCACGAAGAGCTGCTCGACCTCCTCGACCGTGACGTGCTCCGGCATGTTCACTGTCTTGGAGATCGCGCCCGAGATGAACGGCTGCGCCGCTCCCATCATCCGGACGTGCCCCATGTAGTGGATGGGAGCGTCGCCCATCGCGGTGTCGAAGACGGAACGGTGCTCGGGCTTCAGATGGGGTGCGTCGTTCACGGAGTTGTGCTCCGCGATGTAGGCGACGATGTCCTCGACCTCGGCCTCGTCGTACCCGAGCCGTTCGAGCGCCCGCGGCACGGTCCGGTTCACGAACTGCATCGTGCCTCCGCCGACGAGCTTCTTCGTCTTGACGAGCGCGAGCTCGGGCTCGATGCCGGTCGTGTCGCAGTCCATCATCAGCCCGATCGTCCCCGTCGGCGCGAGGACGGAAGCCTGCGCGTTGCGATACCCGTGGCGCTCACCGAGCGAGATGGCCTCGTCCCACGAGTGCTTGGCGGCGGACAGGAGTCCCTCAGGGACGAACTCCCCCTCGATCTCATCGGACGCCTCCCGGTGCTTGCGCATCACGCGGAGCATCGCGTCCGCGTTCGGCTCGTATCCCTCGAAGGGACCCATCGCCTCGGCGACGAGCGCAGACGTCCGGTAGGCGTGCCCGGTCATCAGCGCCGTGATGGCACCGGCCCACGCCCGGCCGGCATCGGAGTCGTAC
>CBHFMJ010000012.1:0-19819 GCA_965994715.1 uncultured bacterium
TGTTCGCTCTGCTGTACGGCAGCGTCTCGGACTGGGCCAAGAACGTCCTCGCCGCAGACGGAGCGAGTGTCATGCGTCACGGCAAGACCGCAGGATATGGACAGCCTCAGCTGATCGCGGGCAACGACGGGCTGCGGCTGGTGCCTGCGATCCTCCGTCCGCCTCTTCGTCTCTTCGGCGTCCATGACTTCCTCAGTGTGACGGCCTCCCCACCATCCACGACGACGCCTGAGAGGCGGGAGTCATCCGACATCACCACACGCCTGGAAGGCCTGGAGGACCTGGGCCATCCGGCCCCCGTCGCGATCCAGAGCGGTGGCCATGCTGGCTCCGCATAGCGAGGGAAGGAGTCGACATGCGAGTCCTCTACGCGACCGACGGGTCCGCCCCCGCCCGAGAAGGCGAGGACCTGATCACCTCGCTCTTCGACCGAGCCAGAACGGAGATCCGCGTCATCGCCGTGACACCGGAGCCCACCTACGATCTCCTCGCGCCCTACGGGATCCCAGGGCCGCCTCCCCCGGACGTGCCGGTCCTAGACGCCGACCGGGTGGCCCAGAGCGCCGCGGAACACCTGGCCGAGAGCGGGTTCACGGCTTCTTCGACCAGCGCCCGTGGTGATCCGGCGCTGGAGATCCTGAAGGTCATCGAGACCGGTCCCTACGACCTCGTCGTCCTCGGGGCCTCCCACACCAGCTGGATGGGGAACCTCCTGCTCGGCCGGGTCAGCATGCACGTCCTGCATCACGCGCCGTGCTCGGTCGTCGTGACGCACCGTGCGCCGACCGGTTCCGTACGGGTCCTCGTGGGCGCCGACGGCTCCGAGGGAGCCGGCTCGAGCCTCGGATCCGCCGCGGAGGTCCTGGACCGCGATCGGTGCACGATCGAGGTGGCGACGGTGGTGAGCCATCCCTGGATGTTCGCCGTCACCTATCCCGCCGGCCCGTTCCTCGGCCCCGCCCCCCACCCCCCGGGCTTCGAGACGGAGACGATCGCGCCGGGCCGCCACATCGCTCGACGCGCCTCGGCCGAGGCGAGCGCCGCCGGCTTCAAGGTGATGGAGGAAGCGGTCCTGGTCGGCAGGCCCGGGCATCAGCTCCTGGAGGAAGCCGATGACATCGGCGCCGACCTGGTGGTGGTGGGCTCAAGAGGGCACGGGGCGATGAGCCGCACCCTCCTCGGATCCGTGAGCGACCAGGTCGCTCGCCATGCCCCGGCGACGTTCGTGGGTCGACTCGTCGGCTAGTCGACTCCGTCACCCGCGACGGCGGCGAGCAACCGAAACCGGTCCTTCCGTTCGCTGAGATCGCGCGCTCGACGTGGCGATCCAAGGCGGTGGGAAGCTGGTCGCGGTCGGTATCGCAGACGCCGGCTGGGACAGCGTCTCGACGCTGGCGATCGCTCAGTACCGACCCGATGGCACGCTGGATCCCACGTTCAGCGGCAACGGGAAGCTGTGGGGCGCCAACGCGGGGAGGGCGATGACGGTGCCCCTGCTGGGTCCGTTCACCTTGGCTTGATACCTGGCGCGCGAGA
The DNA here is from genome assembly GCA_965994715.1 of uncultured bacterium. Classification (GTDB taxonomy): domain Bacteria; phylum Actinomycetota; class UBA4738; order UBA4738; family HRBIN12; genus JAJNBA01. The sequence continues at coordinate 1,537 of CBHFMJ010000012.1, forward strand.
TGTCAGCCGAAGGTCACCGGGAAGACAGGCCGTTCGACCCGTCCGACGACCGTCAGGGCGATCCAGCATGGTCGAAGACAGAGAGAACCCGCGAGAGGGGTGAGCACGATGGGACGGCCGATCATGCACTTCGAGATCGCGTCACCGAACCTGGAGAGAGCGGCGGCCTTCTATGAAGAGCTGTTCGACTGGGACGTCGGGGAAGAGCAGATGGACGGGTACCGCCTCGTCGGGACGACCGACGGCAGCATCGGAGGTGGCTTGCTTCGCACACCCGAAGGTGTCTTCCCGTATGTGACGATCTACGTCGGGGTCGAGAACCTCGTGGAGACGCTGGAGCGAGCCGAAGAGCTCGGGGGCAAGACGATCGTCGATCCGATGCCGATCCCCGGAGCAGGCAGATTCGCGATGTTCCAGGACCCGGACGGCGTGATGCTTGGATTGTTCGAGGAGAAGCCCGAGTCTGGATCCGGAACACCTGAAGCGCGATAGCGCGGTCCGGTGAGAGGCGGGTCGAACGACGGTAGGTGCGGCCACTCCCTGGTCGGCTGGCTCGGTCGGATCGTCCTGATCGATGACCGCGGCCGCCGGCCGCGGTCCCGGGCCTCGCATCGCGTGGACGCGGGCCGACGCCGCGGTGGCCGGGAAGGCGTCCTCCGGCGTCTCCGGGATCCCCTGCGAGGGCTTACCATGGCCCGTCTGATGGGCTGGATCGAGTGGTCCACATGCTGAGCGCACTGCTCGCCGATCCCGAGTCGATGTCTCGTCGCCACACCGCCGCCCGTCGGCGGGGCAAACCCCTGATCGCACGAGAGGGTCGAATGACCCCGCCAGGACGGACCGCGTGTAGGGAGCGGCGCCTGCCTGGTCGCGAGCAGACTGCGAGGAGGTCCGGATGACGGAAGCCCGAAGCATGATCGCGGTCGACGGGAACGAGGCAGCGGCGAGGATCGCGCACCGGTTGTCGGAAGTGATCGCGATCTACCCGATCACGCCATCGACGTCGATGGGCGAGCTCGCCGATGCCTGGTCGGCGGCTGGCCGCACGAACCTGTGGGGCGCGGTCCCGCAGGTCACCGAGATGCAGAGCGAGGGTGGCGCCGCGGGTGCGTTGCACGGCGCGCTGCAGGGCGGCGCCTTATGCACAACGTTCACGGCTTCGCAGGGTCTCCTGTTGATGATCCCCAACATGTACAAGATCGCCGGCGAGCTCACCCCAGCGGTGATCCACGTCGCCGCCCGGACGTTGGCGACCCATGCGCTTTCGATCTTCGGCGATCACAGCGATGTGATGGCCGTGCGGCAGACCGGCTGGGCGATGCTCGCCTCGTCCGATGTCCAGGCCGCGCAGGATCTCGCCGCGATCGCCCACGCGGCGACACTCGAGTGTCGCGTGCCGTTCCTCCACTTCTTCGACGGCTTCCGGACGTCGCATGAGGTGAACGTGATCACCGAGCTCGATGACGACGCCCTTCGAGTGCTCGTCGACGGCCACATGGTCCGGGCGCATCGCGAGCGCGCCCTCTCCCCCGACCATCCGGTCCTACGGGGCACCGCCCAGAACCCGGACGTGTTCTTCCAGGCTCGTGAGGCCTCGAACCCCTACTACGCGATCATCCCGCACGTGGTGCAGCAGACGATGGACCGATTCGCGGAGCTCACCGGTCGCGCCTACCATCTCTTCGACTATCACGGAGCCGCCGACGCGGAACGCGTCGTGGTGCTCATGGGCTCGGGTGAGGGCGCCGCGCGCGAGGCCGTCGACGAACTCATCGCACGCGGAGAGAAGGTCGGCATCCTGAACGTCCGGCTCTTCCGACCGTTCTCGGCCGAGGCATTCGTCGGTGCGTTGCCGTCTACCGTTCGGGCGATCGCCGTGCTCGACAGGACGAAGGAGCCGGGCGCAGCGGGCGAGCCCCTCTATCAGGACGTCGTGACGGTGCTCGCCGAGCAGGTCGCCGCAGGTGCCGTCCCGACGATGCCGACGGTCATCGGTGGACGGTACGGCCTCGCATCGAAGGAGTTCGACCCGGCGATGGCCAAAGCCGTCTTCGACGAGCTCGCCATGGATCGGCCCAAGGATCATTTCACCGTCGGCATCGTCGACGACGTCTCGCACACCTCGCTGGAGGTCGACCGTTCCTTCACGACGGAGGCCGACGATGTCGTGCGAGCCGTCTTCTACGGCCTCGGCGCCGACGGAACGGTGAGCGCCAACAAGAGCTCGGTCAAGATCATCGGCGAAGGGACGGACCTGTTCGCCCAGGGCTACTTCGTCTACGACTCGAAGAAGTCGGGATCCATGACGACCTCACACCTGCGGTTCGGACCGCGCCCGATCCACTCGACCTACCTGATCGGGTCGGGTCAGGCGAGCTTCGTCGCCTGCCATCAGTTCGGCTTCCTCGAGCGCCTCGACGTCCTGGATGTGGCGGCGCCGGGAGCGACGTTGCTCTTGAATAGCCCGTTCGACCCGGATGCGGTCTGGGAGCACCTCCCGGTCGAGACCCAGCAGGTGATCATCGAGAAGGAGCTCCGCCTCTACGTCGTCGACGCCCAGAAGGTCGCGACCGCCGCGGGACTCGGCCTGCGCGTGAACACGATCCTGCAAACCTGCTTCTTCGCCCTCGCGAACGTCCTCGATCAGGCCGAGGCCGTCGCTCGCATCAAGGCCGCGATCGAGAAGAGCTATGGCAAACGCGGCCGCGCCGTCGTGGAGCAGAACTTCACTGCGGTGGACGCCGCGCTCGACAGCCTCCACGAGGTTCCGGTGCCGGCGGGCATCGACGGTGACCTGCACCGATCGCTGCCGGTCCCAGAGGACGCCCCCGACTTCGTCCAGCGCGTGACCGCCTTGATGATCGCGGGGAAAGGCGACCTGCTCCCGGTTTCCGCGATGCCGGTCGATGGCACGTTCCCGACCGACACCGCGAGATGGGAGAAGCGCTCGATCGCGCAGGAGATCCCGATCTGGGACCCGGAGATCTGCATCGATTGCGGGAAGTGCGCGCTCGTGTGTCCGCACGCGGCGATCCGGATGAAGGTGTACGAGCCGATCACCGCCGACTCGGCGCCGGAGACGTTCCAACACAAGGAGTGGCGTGACCGGGACAACCCGGGGATGTGGATGACCATCCAGGTCACTCCCGATGACTGCACCGGATGTGGGGTGTGCGTCGACGTCTGCCCCGCCAAGTCGAAGGAGGTCGTGAAGCACAAGGCGATCGATATGGCGCCGAAGTCCGAGCACGTGGACGCGGAGCGGGCCAACCTCGACTTCTTCCTCGACATCCCTCCGGCCGACCGACGCGAGGTGAAGGTCGCCTCGATCAAGGGCTCGCAGATGCTCGAGCCACTCTTCGAGTTCAGCGGTGCCTGCGCCGGGTGCGGCGAGACCCCGTACCTGAAGCTCCTGTCACAGATGTTCGGCGACCGGATCCTCGTCGCGAATGCCACCGGCTGCTCCTCGATCTACGGCGGCAACCTCCCGACGACGCCTTGGTCGCGGGACGCGAACGGCCGAGGGCCCGCGTGGTCGAACTCCCTGTTCGAGGACAACGCGGAGTTCGGACTCGGGATGCGGCTCGCTCTGGACCACCAGGCGGCGTATGCCCGCGCCCTGCTCGGCGATCTCGGCGGGTCGATCGACGAAGATCTCGCCCGCGCGATCCTCGATGCACCCCAGGACGACGAGGCACACCTCGCCGATCAGCGCGAGCGCGTCGCGCAGCTGAAGAAGCGGCTCGAGGCCCGCGAGGACGACGAGGCTCGGAACCTGCTCGCGATCGCCGATGCGCTCGTCCGCAAAGGCGTCTGGATCGTCGGCGGCGACGGGTGGGCCTACGACATCGGTTTCGGGGGGCTCGATCACGTGCTGGCGAGCGGCAGGGACGTCAACGTGCTCGTGCTCGACACGCAGGTCTACTCGAACACCGGCGGGCAGGCCTCCAAGGCGACGCCGCGCGGGGCCGTTGCGAAGTTCGCGGCGGGAGGCAAGCCGATCGGCCGCAAGGATCTCGGGCTGTTCGCGACGGGCTACGGGAACGTCTACGTGGCGCAGGTCGCGCTCGGCGGGGATAACGCGCAGACGGTGAAGGCGTTCGCCGAGGCTGAGTCGTGGCCGGGGCCGGCCCTGATCATCGCGTACTCGACGTGCATCGCCCACGGGATCGACATGTCGACCTCGATGTCGCACCAGGCCGAGGCGGTCAAGAGCGGCTTCTGGCCGATCTGGCGGTACGACCCACGTCTCGCCGTCCCGGGGCAACGACCCATGCAGCTCGATAGCAGGGCTCCGTCGCTACCGCTGAAGGAGTTCCAGATGAAGGAGGCTCGGTTCGCGATGCTTGCCCGCTCCGATCCGGAAGGCTACGCGGAGCTCCAGGTGCTCGCGCAGGAAGACGCCGAGGAGCGTCGGCGGCTGTATGAGCAGCTCGCCGGGGTCGAGCGCCACGCGCCGGGTCGCGCAGACGATGGCGGGGACGAACGGGCGCCCGCAGACACGGAAGGGGAAGGCAGATGAGCGTCGATCTCCGGACCACGTATCTCGGACTCGAGCTGGTGAACCCGCTCGTTCCGTCGGCATCCACTTTGTCGTCGCGCATCGACAACCTCAAACGACTCCAGGGCGCGGGTGCGTCGGCGATCGTGATGCAGTCGTTGTTCGAGGAGCAGATCGAGCACGAGGAACTCCAGACGCACCGCGTCCTCGAGAACGGCGCGGAGTCCTTCCCGGAGGCGCTCTCCTACATCCCGGAGATGGAGGAGTACAACACCGGTCCCGACGAGTACCTGCGACACCTCGCGGCGTGCAAACGCGAGCTCGAGATCCCGGTGATCGGCTCCCTGAACGGAGCGAGCGAGGGTGGATGGATCCGCTACGCGAAGCTGATCCAAGACGCGGGCGCCGATGCGCTCGAGCTGAACGTGTACTTCATCGCGGCCGATCCCGACGAGAGCGGCAGCCAGGTCGAGCGGCGATACCTCGACCTCGTCTCCGCCGTCCGCGGAAGCGTCTCGATCCCTCTGGCCGTGAAGGTTGGCCCCTACTTCTCATCCATGGCGAACATGGCTCGGCAGCTCGAAGCAGCCGGGGCGAACGGGCTCGTGCTCTTCAACCGCTTCCTCCAGCCGGACATCGACCTCGACACGCTGCAGGTCGACCCGACCCTCCACCTCTCGACGAGCGATGAGCTGCGACTCCCCCTGCGGTGGATCGCGATGCTCCACGGGAAGGTCGCATGTTCTCTGGCCGCGACGAGTGGCGTGTGGACGGCCGACGACGCGGTGAAGCTCCTGCTCGCCGGGGCTGATGTGACGATGATGGCGAGCGCTCTCTTCGAACACGGTCCCGAGTACCTGGGAGTGGTGCTCGAGGGCGTGCGGACGTGGCTGGACGAGCATGAGTACGAGAGCGTCGAGCAGCTGAAGGGAAGCGTGAGCCAAGCGAACGTGGCCGACCCTCTGGCGTTCGCGCGCTCGAACTACATGCAGATGCTCGTCAACTTCACGAGCCCGTACGACTGGAGGGAGATCCCCGGGAGCGTGCAGTCCTGAGCATGGAAAGGCTCGTCGTCGGAGTGCCCACCGAGACGTTCCCGGGGGAAGCTCGCGTGGCGCTCGTGCCCTCCGTGGTGCGCCGACTGTCCGACGCCGGCATGGATGTCTGCGTGGAGCACGACGCGGGAGAACGCGCAGGCTTCCCCGATGAGTCCTACGCGGCACATGGTGCGCGCATCGGGACGCGCGCGGACGTGTTCCGTGCGTCCATCATCGCGCAGGTGCGAACCTCCGGCATGAACCCGGAGAACGGCCGCGACGACATCGATCGGCTCCACCCCGGTCACGTGGTGGTCGGGATGTCGGACGCACTCGGTTCCCCCGAAGGCGTCCGGCAGGCCGCCGGCCGCGGGATCATCAGCTTCGCGCTGGACCTCATGCCGCGGATCACGCGCGCGCAGAGCATGGATGTGCTCTCGTCGCAAGCAACCGTGATCGGCTACAAGGCCGTCCTCCTGGCGGCGAACGACTTGCCGAAGATGTTCCCGATGCTCACCACTGCCGCGGGGACCGTCCCGCCGGCGCAGGTGCTGGTCATCGGCGCGGGCGTCGCCGGCCTGACGGCGATCGCGACCGCCCGCCGGATGGGGGCCGTGGTCCAGGGCTACGATGTGCGCCCGAGCGCGCAGGAGGACATCGAGAGCCTCGGCGCGCGGTGCGTGCTCCTCCCCCTGCAGCCGGGTGACGCCGAAGATCCCGCGGGCTACGCGAAGGAGCTCGGCGCCGCCTTCTACCGGCGGCAGCAGGAGTTGATCGCTCAGGTCGTCGCCGGCGTCGATGTGGTGATCACCACCGCGCTGATCCCCGGGAAGAGGGCACCCGTCCTGGTCACGGAGGAGGCGGTCCTCGGGATGCCCGCAGGTTCCGTGATCGTGGACTGCGCCGCGGAGCGCGGCGGGAACTGCGAGCTCACCGACCCGGACAACGACGTCGTCACGGAGAACTCGGTGACCATCTTGGGTCCGACGAACCTCGCGTCCACGGTGCCGCACGAGGCCAGCCTCATGTACGCGAAGAACATGGTCGCCTTCCTGCTGCACGTCGTGCGCGAGGGGGAGCTGGCGATCGATCTCGAGGACGAGATCATCGCGGGCACGCTGGTGACCCGGGAAGGCGAGATCGTCAACCCTCGCGTGCTCGGATCTCTCGAGGTGAGCAGTGTCCCAGGCGCTTGAGGTCGGCCTCTTCATCTTCGTGATCGCCTCGTTCCTCGGGTATACGGTCATCTCGAGGGTCCCCGGCTTGCTGCACACCCCCCTGATGTCCCTCACCAACGCGCTGTCCGCGATCTCGATCGTCGGTTCCCTGATACTCGCGGGGGCACGAGAGACGGGGTTCGCGACCGTGCTCGCCTCGATCGCGGTCTTCGCCGCCACGACCAACATCGTTTCTGGATTCCTGATCACGGATCGCATGTTGAAGATGTTCAGGAGGCGTGAGGCACCCGAAGAGCCGAAGGAGGGGATGTCGTCGTGACCGACGTCATGCAGGACACCCTCATCCCACTCGCCTACCTGTTCGCGGCGGCCTGCTTCGTCCTCGCGTTGAAGTGGCTCTCGCATCCCACGACCGCGAGGCGCGGCGTGCGAACCGGCGAGATCGGCATGCTCGTCGCCGTCGTGGCGACGCTCGTCGATCTCCGGATCGTCGAGTACCGATGGATCGGTGTGGCGATCGTGGCGGGAGTGGCGCTGGGGGTCCCGCTCGGCCTGCTGGTCCCGATGACCGCGGTTCCCCAGAGGACCGCGTTATCCCATGCCTTCGGGGCGCTGGCGTCGGGCCTCGTCGGGACGGCCGAGTACTACCTCCGGCGGCCGGAGATCGACGGAACGACGATGGTCGCCATCGGGCTCGAGGTCGTCCTGGGCTTCCTGACCGTCACCGGTTCGTTGATCGCGGCCGGCAAGCTCCAGGGGACCGTTCCCGACCGGCCCTGGGTGTACCCCGGCCAGAACATCGTCAACGTGTCCGTCTTCAGCGTGGCTCTCATCCTCGTCGGGATGCTGGTGATCGACCCCGGCAGGGAGATGCTCTTCCCGATCGTCATCGTGATCTCGCTCGTCTTCGGCTCGATGCTGGTGATACGGATCGGCGGGGCGGACATGCCGACCGTGATCTCCCTCCTGAACAGCTTCGCGGGCCTCTCGGCCTCGATGATGGGCTTCGTCCTCGACAACAAGCTGCTGATCGTCGCCGGCGCGCTGGACGGCTCGAGCGGGTTGATCCTGTCGATCACCATGTGCAAGGCGATGAATCGGTCATTCACGAACGTGCTGTTCGGGGGATTCGGTGCCGCGACCTCGAGCGGGGATGTCGAGCGGAGGCCGTTCCGCAGCATCGATGCCGAGGAGGCGGCGTTCCTCCTCGACGCCGCTCGATCGGTCGTGGTCGTTCCCGGCTACGGCATGGCGGCGGCCCAGGCGCAGCACAAGGTCCGGGAGCTCTCCGATGCGCTGCAGCATCGCGGTGTCGACGTGAAGTTCGCGATCCACCCGGTCGCCGGTCGGATGCCCGGTCATATGAACGTCCTCCTCGCGGAAGCGGATGTGCCCTACGATCAGCTGTTCGACCTCGAGCAGATCAACAGCGAGTTCCCGCAGACCGACGTCGTGCTCATCGTCGGAGCGAACGATGTCGTGAACCCTGCGGCGCGCACCGACACGACGAGCCCGATCTACGGGATGCCGATCCTCGAGGTCGAGGCCGCATCTTCGATCATCGTCGTCAAGCGCTCGATGCGCTCAGGGTTCGCCGGCCTGGACAACGACCTGTTCTACCTCGACAAGACCCAGATGCTCTTCGGCGACGCGAAGGCGGCGATCGGACAGGTCCTCGACGAGCTCTCCAAGCTTCCCGCGAAGGAGGCGGCGGGATGAGCTCGACCGCGGAACGAGCACCGGCTGCCGAGCACACCTGGGTCGAGGCGCTGCGAACGGGCACCACGCCGGTGCCCGTTCCCTTCCGCGGACACGAGCTTCTCGAGCACGCGCTCCTCAACAAGGACACCGCGTTCAGCGAGCACGAGCGGGAAGCCTTCGGCGTCCGTGGGCTGTTGCCCCCACGCGTCCGGACGCTCGAGGAGCAGGTGGCTCTCGAGATCGCCAAGAACCGCCGCAAGGACGACGAACTCGAGCGGTTCATCGGGCTCGCGGCTCTCCAGGACCGGAACGAGACCTTGTTCCACCGGCTCTTGCTCGACAACCTCGAGGAGCTGATGCCGATCGTCTACACACCGGTCGTCGGCCGCGCCTGCCAGGAGTACAGCCACATCATGCGGAGACCGCGCGGCCTGTGGCTCACACCCGAGGACGTCGATCGGATCCCCGAGCTTCTCTCGAACGCCCGGCACGAAGACGTTCGTCTCATCGTCGCGACGGACAATGAGCGGATCCTCGGTCTCGGCGACCAGGGGGCGGGTGGCATGGGGATCCCGGTCGGCAAGCTCGCTCTCTACACAGCCGGAGCGGGGATCCACCCGGCCCTCACCCTGCCGGTGTCCCTGGACGTGGGGACCGACAACGAAGCGCTGCTGAACGACCCCGGCTACTTCGGACACCGAGAACCTCGCCTGCGGGGCCAGGCGTACGACGGCTTCATCGAGGCATTCGTCGAAGGGGTCCTCGAGGTCTTCCCGCATGCCGTGCTCCAGTGGGAGGACTTCAAGCAGCACAATGCGATCCGCCTGCTCGACCGCTACCGGCATCGGATCACGAGCTTCAACGACGACATCCAGGGCACCGCCGCGGTCGTCATGGCCGGGATCCGCTCAGCCCTGCGGATCCTCGATGAGCCGCTCCGTGCCCAGCGCTTCGCGTTCCTCGGGGCGGGCGCCGCTGGGATCGGGATCGCCCGTCTCGTGCGGGCGCAGTTGCTCCGCGAAGGCGTCTCGGAGGGGGATGCCCGGCGCGCCATCGTCCAGCTGGACTCGCGAGGGTTGACGTATGTCGGGCGCGAACCGCTCGATGGCGACAAGGAGGCATTCGCGCTCGGCGCGGACGAGATGGGGACATTCGGGTTCGTCGCCGGCGAGACGTATGGTCTCGAGGAGGTCGTGGAGCACGTCCACCCGACATTCCTGATCGGAACATGCGGAACTCCCGGAGCATTCACCGAGGCCGCCATCACCGAGATGGCTGCCCACGCTCGGCTCCCGGTGATCCTCGCGTTGTCGAATCCGACTTCGAGGACGGAGGCGCAACCTCGGGACATCCTGGGATGGACCCGAGGTCGAGCGATCGTCGCGACGGGCAGCCCGTTCCCACCCGTCGTCCGTGGCGCGCGGACGCACGTGATCGGTCAGGCGAACAACGCCTTCTGCTTCCCGGGGATCGGGCTCGGGGCCCTCGTCGCGGAGGCGCGCGAAGTCACCGATGAGATGTTCCTCGTAGCGGCCGAGGCGCTCGCGGGCGTGGTTCCCGAGGCCCGCCTCGCGGGAGGTTCGCTCTATCCGAAACCATCGGATCTGCGGATCGCCTCTCGGGCGATCGCCCTCGCGGTGGCACGTGCGGCACGGGACGCGGGGGTCGGCCGACAGCTCCGCGACGACGAGCTCGGATCGGCGGTGGACGCGATGATGTGGGAACCGCGGTACCTGCCCTACGAACCCGCCTAGGGGCGCACGCGGAGAGGGTGCAGGGACCTGGATCCGGGCAACAGTGGTCAACATGGGACGTTCGACCCCACGGTTCACGGACCAACGACTCCTCCCGGAAGAGGTCCCTGCGCGTAGCATCGCGGTGACGAAGCGGAGGAGAGAGATACGGTGATCATCCTCTGGATCCTGATCGGGGTCGTCCTTCTGACCGCTGCGCTCGCAGCGCTGATCGCGTTGAGATCGTCCACGCGATCGGCCGCCCCCCCGAGCGGCTCGCCTCTCACGGTGGATGCGTCGGGCATCGCTGCCGTGACCCTCGATGTCGACGACGCCGATCCAGCCTCCACCGCGGTCCAGCGCCTGGTCCACGAGACAGCGATCGGGGTCTTCAGGACCGCTCCCGATGCCCGTGAAGTGGTGGTTCGAGCGCGAACGGGGGCCATCCTCGGTCGGGTGAGCAGGGAGACACCGATCCCCCGCGAGGTCACGGACTCCCCGGTGCTGCACGAGCCACACGTCCGGCGGACGCACGTTCCCGACGTGTTGGGCGGTCTCTATGGATCCGACCCTGCGCCGAACCCTATGCGCGACCGACAGACTCCTGGCGAGCTCGCCCCGGCTCACCGACCACTCATGGATCAGTTCGACCTCCCCGAGGCCGTTCGCGCCGGGATCCGTGACGCGGATGACCCGGTCGACCTCGTTCGTGCCATCCTGGAGGCCGCGGGTGCGCGCTGCGAGATCGATGGTGACCTGATACGGGTGGGTGAGTCCGCATTGATCATCGCGCGCGCTTCCGGCGACGTCGTCATCGGGCATGAGGTTCTGAACCACTCGTACCTCCGCATCGTCCGGAGTGGGGCGCAACGAGGGTTGGTGATCGCGCTCGGCTTCATGGATCCGCGAGAGGTCAAGCGTCGGGAGATGCTGGCTCCACAGATCCTCCACGCCGGCCCCGATGGGATCCAGCGCATGGCGGATGCGGTGTCCCTCGGTGCCGACCCCCTCAGCTTCGCTGTCGCTGCCCCCGTCAGCCAAGGGCGATCTCGTGTGTCTCCTTCCAGGACCGATGCATCCGACCGAGTTCCGAAAGGCGGCGAGCATGTCCGTTGAAGAGGATCGCGTCCGAGGGGTCATGAGTAGCCCGGTGATTCACGTGGCCCCCCACGCCACGGTCGCCCAGGCGCTCCGCACCATGATCGATCGCGACATCGGCGCGGTGGTCGTGGTCGACGGAGCAACGACGGTCGGCGTGTTCACCGAGCGCGACTTGACCAGGCGTCTGCTCGATGACGAGGACCTTCTCGATCGTGAGGTCGGCGAGGTCATGTCGACCCCTGTCACGACGGTCCACCCGACCGATGAGGTGGTGTTCATCTTCCATCTCATGACCGAGAAGGGGATCCGGCGACTCCCCGTCGTCGACGACGGTCTCCTGGTGGGGATCGTGACCGAACGCGATCTCCTCCGATGGGTTGACGCCGTCGCCACGAGCCCGCCCGCGTCCTAGCAGGTCAGCATGCCTTCACCCGAGACTGACGAGGGGACGATGAAGACATCAACACCCGGAACGCCGATCGACATCGAGCGACCGAAGGATCGACACGACGAGTACAGGGTTCGGCCCGGTGCCGTGCGGTTCCTGAGCATCCCGGAGTATCACTTCGTGATGGTCGACGGGTCAGGTCCTCCCGGTGAAGAGGCATTCCAGGCCCGGATGCCCGGCCTCTACTCGACGGCCTACGGCCTGCATTTCGCCTTGAAGCGGCGAGGTGTGGCGGGGAGGGTAGGTCCCCTCGAGGGGTTGTGGTGGCTCGCGGAAGGTGGCCTGGACCTGGACCTGATCCTCGGACACGAGCGGACAGGATGGCGCTGGACGCTGATGATCGTCCTGCCGGAGGAAGCGACCGAGGAGGAGATGGAGGAACACCTCGTGGGTGCGCGGACGAAGGTCGACCCGGAGATCGCTTCGTCGGTTCGCATCGAGCGATTCACAGAGGGAGACGTCGCACAGATCCTGCATCTCGGCGCGTACGCGGATGAGCGACCGTCGATCGACCGCCTCCATGAGGGCATCGCACGCGCCGGTTTCCGACCGAGGGGCAGGCATCACGAGCTCTACCTCGGGGACCCGCGAAGGAGCGCACCGGATAGGCTCCGGACGATCCTTCGACAACCGATCACCTCGTAGGCGCCCATCCTGCCAGCGCGCGGTACCCGCTCCGAGCCGTCGCCGGGGCGGCCCCGGAGTCCCTGCTTCCCCGGGTCTTCCGGCCGGTGTCGAGCGCCTGGTGCGCGAGGAACCTAAGGGTGGAGGTTGACAGCGGTGAACGGTCGGCGGGTCCTCCTCGTCGGATACAGCGGGGCCAACAACACCGGCGCCGAAGCGTTGCTGCGCTCCGACATCGAGGACCTCCGGGCCGTGCTGGGGAAGGATCTCCATATCACCATCCCGGCCCTCAACCCGGCCAACCTGCGGCGCTACGTCCGGGAAGGGCCCGACCTCGAGATCGTCCTCCTTCCGCCGATCTTCTTCCGGACGATCCGGAAGCTCGTCCAGGAGACGGACGTCGTCGTGCTCGTGGAAGGGAGCGCGTACATGGACACCTGGACCTCCGCGCTCCTCTGGTACTTCCTCTGGGCTACGCACTGCGCCGAGGTGATGCACAAACCATGCCTGGCCTACGCCGTCGACGCCGGCGGCCTGTCGCCGTGGAATCGGCAGCTCGTTCGAAGGGTCGCCAGTTCGACCGATCTGATCGTGACCAGGAGCGAGGCTGCCGCAGATCGCCTCCGCGCATGGGGCGTCACCGCGCCGATGACCTCCACGGCCGACAACGCTCTCACCTTCGTCCCGCGGCCCGAGGATGCAGCGTGGCTGACTCGAGAGTGGCCCGAAGCCGCCGACGCCCCCGTGGGTATCGCGCCCGTCGACTTCTTCCGATGGCCGGTCGTGATCCGTCCATGGGGTCGCCGGGAGGATCTGTACCGCTGGCCCTATTACCACTCCAGCTCACAGAGCCGGCGCCGGGCGAGCTCCGTCCTCGCCAAGGGGTACGCGCGACTGGCCGACCGGATCGTGGACGCCCACGGTCACCCCGTCGCGCTGATCGCGATGGAGGAGCTGGACGAGGGCTTCTGCCGGAGGGTCGTCGGCGAGATGCGCAGGAGCGATCGAGCTCGCGTCTTCTCGTCCCGAGAGCACGATGCCTCGCGGATCACCTGGCTACTGCGGAGCCTCCGGCTCTTGGCCACCTCGCGGTACCACGCCGCGATCCTGTCCCTCGCTGCCCAGGTCCCCCAGGTCGCGGTGGGCCACGACCTCCGGCTCTCGAGCCTCTACGACGAGCTCGGACTCCGGGCGGAGTTCTTCCTTCGGCCGACCTCGACCCGCGTGTTGCGGGAGCTGGAGCAGCGGATCGATCAGCTGTTGGCCGATCCCATGTGTCAAGCGGCCGCGCTGTCGAAGGGCTACCGGGAACACCTCGACCGAGCCCTGCGCAACCGGATCCTCCTCGATTCCTTCTTCGAGGAGCAGGGATGGGGAAGGAAGGAGCCATGGGCCGCGTGATCCTCCTCACCGGTGGCACGGGGTTCATCGGGACCCATGTGGCGAAGCTCCTGCTGGATGAGCCGGACACGGAGCTCGTCGTGCTGGTCATGGCGTCGGACCCTCCGGAGGCGGAGCACCTGCTGGCCCGTGCGTGGTGGGACCTGCCCGCTCTCGGAGCAGCGATCGGGAAGAACGTGCGCGCCGTGGCCGGTGACGTCCGGTCTTCCCGGTTGGGCCTGCCGGACGAGATCTACCGCGATCTCGTCCGTCGCGTCGACGTCGTCATCCACACGGCAGCCGATCTCCGACTCGACGCGTCGATCGAGGACCTCCGCGCGACCAACGTGGAGGGCGTGCGCCACGTACTCGGGTTCGCCCGTGAGATCGACGCTGTCCACGGCCTCCAGCGGCTCGTCCATGTCTCGACGGCGTACGTGGCCGGTGGTCGAACCGGCACGATCGACGAGGGTCCCCCCACGGACCGGTTCGGGTTCCTGAACCCGTACGAGCAGAGCAAGTACGAAGGAGAGATGCTGGTCCGAGCGGCGATGGCGGCCGGCCAGCCGATCGCGATCGCGCGCCCGGGCATGGTCGTCGGGGACTCGCGGACCGGCGCCATCAAGACGTTCAACACGGTCTATGCACCGCTCCGGTTGTACCTGACCGGACGACTCCGGATCTTCCCGATGCGACCCGACCTCCACGCGAACATCGTGCCGGTCGATCACGTGGCTCTGGCGATCGCCCGGATGGCCTCCGACCCGGAGGCAACCGGATCGACGTTCCACCTGACAGCTCCGACCGAGAGCTTGCCCACCGCTCGACAGATGCTGGACGTCGTCCGCGCGTGGGCGCGAAGGGAGTTGCAGGTCGGGCTGCCTCGGCCGATCTTCGCGCCGATCCCCTTGTCCATCTCGCTCGGTCGGATCCGACGAAGCGCGGCGGGACGCGCGGGGCCGCTGGTCGCGCTGCTCCCCTACTTCCAGGAACGCCGGACGTTCCTCCGTGGGAACACCGATCGACTGATGGGCGGATACGACCTCGACTGGCGCGACTACCTGCCTCGACTGCTCGACTACGCGGCCCGCTACGGGTTCCTCCACCGGACGGAGCGAACGGCGCACGAGCAGATCCTCTACCGCCTGGGTCACTCCGGGCGGGCGATCTCGTACCACGATGTGGTGGCGGGGAGGCATCGTTCGCGCCGTCCAGCCGATCTCCGACACGACGTCCTGGCCGCCACCGCGTCGCTGCGGAAGCTCGGCGTGGTGCCCGGCGACCGGATCGCCGTGGTCGGCCCCAACAGCACGCGCTACCTCACGATCGATGTGGCGATCGGGCTCGCCGGCGCCGTCTCCGTCCCGCTGTACCCCACGAGCCCACCGGCGGAGATCGCCGACATCGTCGCGGCGAGCGGCGCCACCATCCTCTTCGTCGGCTCCGCTCCGCTGCTCGGACGCCTGTCCCTCCTTCCGGCTGTTGCCCGCGTCGTCTCCTTCTGCGGACGGGACGTGCCGGCGTCTGCGACGGGCCCGGAGGTCGAGACCTGGGAGGCGTTCCTCGCACGCGGCGCCTCCGCGGACCCAGGGAACGAGGTCCCGATCGCTCCCGTGGGACCCGCCGACATCGCCACGATCCGATACACGTCCGGAACGACGGGAGCCCCGAAGGGCGTCGTGTTCGACCAGCGCGCGATCCGGTGGATGGGCGAGACGATGGCGTCCCTCGTCCCATGGGAAGCGCGGAACGCTTCCGCGCGGTACGTCTCGTTCCTGCCGATGAACCACGTCGTGGAGGGGATCCTCGCGACCTACGGGCCCGCCTACCTGCCGGCGCCCGTCGACGTCTGGTTCGTCGGCGATCTCGGTGACCTGCCTCGGGTGCTCCCGCTCGTCCGACCCGTGATCTTCTTCGGCGTGCCCCGCGTCTACGAGAAGCTCTGGGCTCGGTTCCTCGGATCGAGGGCCGGCCATCGCTACGAGACCTCGCCACGCATCGTGCGGTTACTCGGTCGGCCGTTCCTCCGCCGGGGGCTTCTCCGCGCGACGGGCCTCGATCGCTGCGCGCAACTCCTCGTCGGATCCGCGCCGGCGAGCGAGCAGCTCCTCCGCTCCTTCCGTGAGCTCGGGATCGAGGTCCACGACGCGTACGGCCTGACCGAGGCGCCGCTCGTGACCGTGAACCGCGTCGGTCGCAACCGGATCGGGACCGTCGGGGAGCCGCTGCCCGACACGGACGTCCGGATCGCGGAAGACGGAGAGCTGTTGGTCCGTGGGCCCCAGGTGACGAGGGGGTATGCGGGCGATACCGAACAGCCCTTCCGCGACGGGTGGCTGCGGACGGGCGACCTGGGCCGGCTGACGGATGACGGCGCACTCTCGATCGAGGGCCGGAAGAAGGATCTCCTCAAGACCTCCTACGGGAAGTACGTGCGCGCCTCGAGGATCGAGGCGATGCTCCGCGAGATCCCCGGGGTGGACGAGGCGATGGTGGTCGGCGAAGGTCGGCCGTTCTGTGCGGCTCTCCTCTGGGTGGACGAGGCGCACCGCGACACCGCCGCACAGACCGTGATCGACGCGGCCGTGGGCGAGCTGAACCGCGACCTCTCCCATCCCGAACAGCTGAAGCGCTGGGCGATCCTCACACAGACGTTGTCCGTCGCCACCGGCGAGCTGACGCCGAACCTGAAGCTCCGGCGGCCCGTCGTTCTCCGTCGGTTCGCCCACGAGGTCGACACCCTGTACGAGGACGTGTCGCCGAGGACCGGGTTCCACGTCGGGGTGGCGCCTCGAGAAGGAGCGATGGCGTGAACCTTCGACTCCTGCTCCTGCGACTGCACGTCCCCGCATCCGTCCGCCGCGCGGTCCTCCGGGATCTGATCGCCGCCACCGCGAGGGCCTTCGAACGACACCCGCCGGACACGGCGAGGCTGACCGAACCGGGGCTCATGGCCCACCTGATCGAGTGCTCACGCGCCTGGGCGGAGGAGGCGATCCGAACCGGCGCGGACCTCGATCGACTCGATCGCCGCATGTTCCGCGAGGCGTCCACGCTCGGCCGACGTGCGCGGCGACGCCTCCACGTCTCGTCGGAAGCAGAAGGCTTGGCGGCGGCCCGGATCGTCTACGGCGTGATCGGGATCGACTTCCGCCCTCGAGGGACGCGGGAGGTCTCGATACCGAGGTGCGCCTTCGCGTGCGCGTACGCCCCCGACGTCTGCCGGCTGATGTCGTCGATGGACTCGGGACTGATCGCGGGACTCACCGGGGCCCGCGGCCTCCGCTTCACCGACCGGATCACCGAGGGCGCGGCAGCGTGTCATGCGCTCGTGCTTCACGGCGGAGGGACGACGTGAAGCCGCGAGCGATCGTCGTCGGGAGTGGTGCGGGAGGAGCGACGGCCGCCCGTGCGCTCCAGGGGACGTTCGACGTGACGGTGCTCGAGGCCGGCGGCTCGTTCCGTCCCCTGTCCTTCGACCTCCGGACGATCGAGCGACTGAAGCGCTCACGCGTGGTGTTCGACCCGAGGCTGATCCGTGTCCCCTTCCCCGCCACCCACGCCCGCCGCACGCGGGAGGGGATGGTGCTCGTGAACGGTTCGTGCGTCGGCGGGACGACGACGATCGCGACCGGCAACGGTCTGCGGATGGACGACGATCTCCGGGCACTCGGTCTGGACCTCGACGAGGAGTTCGAGGAGATCGCGCGTGAGATCCCGATCTCCACCGCCCACCGGCGCGGCTGGCATGCCACCACGCGCAAGCTCTTCGACGTCTTCGACGACCTCGGGCTGGATCCGATGCCGATGCCGAAGATGGGCGACCCGGAACGCTGCCGGCACTGCGGCCGGTGCGTGCTCGGGTGCCCCGAAGGCGTGAAGTGGGATGCACGGCGGTTCGTCGACGACGCGATCCACCTCGGGGCCCGCCTCATCACGCGGTCGCGGGTGGACCGACTCGTCATCGAGCACGGAGCGGCAACCGGTGTGATCGCTCGGGAGGGCATCCGCAGACGGTTCCACCCCGCCGAGCTCGTGGTGCTCGCGGCCGGGGGCTTCGGTACGCCGCCGATCCTCGAGCGGTCGGGCATCCGCTGCGAGCCCACGCTCTTCGTCGACCCCGTCCTGACGATCGCCGGGCGACGATCACGGGCGTGGCAATGCAAGGAGATCGAGATGCCGTTCGTCGCGCAGCGCGACGGATTCATCCTCTCTCCGTACTTCGACTACCTGAGCTTCCTGTTGGAGCCGACCTGGCAGGCGCCTGCCCGCGACCTCGTCGGCGTGATGATCAAGATCGCCGATTCGAACGCGGGAACGGTGTCTCCGAGGGGCGTCGAGAAGCGCCTGTCGGCCCGCGACCACGCCAGGCTCGACGAGGGAGCGGAGCTCGGTCGCGAGATCCTGCGGCGGTTCGGTGTCGAAGACGGGAGGACGTTCTCCGGCACGCTGAACGCGGGGCATCCGGGTGGCACCGTTCCGCTGACCGCAGCCGACGTCGGCACGGTGCACCCGTCGCGCCTGCCGGAGAACGTGTACATCGCCGAGCTCCAACTGCTCGAGTTGTACGAAGACCGCGC